>JBNKHS010000034.1:0-18240 GCA_050290485.1 Promineifilaceae bacterium (SeqCode)
TTGATTAAAAAAGGAGATGACAGTTATGTCAACAAGTAAAAACCAGCGACGGTTGCTCATCATTTCTGAATTACAAACTTCTGGGAGAACAGATCTCAAATGGCTGTATCAATTTCTTGATGCTAGTGGGCCAACATTAGGTCTTAACTACCTACAAGGAATGTACAAAGAGGTCACAGTTTTGACTGGGAAAAAAGCAACAAAAAGCAACTTCATCAACACCTTGTGTTCTTTAAGCGAAAAACCAGGAACAAAAGCTGTGGACGTGATCCTGCAACTGCATGGAGGTGAAAACGAGCTCACCTTTTATGATGGCGATAAAGGCGATAAAGTCAAAACAAATGAATTAGCTATGCAAATCAAAAGCAAACAGCTGAATAACAAATTGAGACTTTTATATTCAATGGCCTGTCATGGTTACAAACACACAGATGATTTTATTGATGCAGGCTTTCGAACAGTCTCTGGAGCTTGCGGCGTTAACGCAAATTCTGCCACAGATTATCCCGCCCAACTAGCAGCATGGGCCTCAGGAAAACAATACACAGATTGTGTCACTCTGGGAAATGCAGAACCAGGACGCAGTATTGCAGATAACATCGCCAAAACGATGGGATTTTCTAAGGCAAACAGCTTCAAAAAGATCAGAGGATATAAAAAACTCACAATCAATAGCAATGCCTAGTAATGGTTCAGGAATGAAGTAATTGGGTAATTGGGTGATTTTTTCCTCCAATCACTCAATTACCAAATCGCTAGCTTAATAATGAACGATCACTCAGTGGATTAATTCACCATAACAAACTAGACGTGGACTTTATGCACAAAATCCATTTGCACGTAAAGTCCACATAAAAGGAACAAATAATGACAAAATTAAAATTAGGCGGCCAAGTATTTGATGCAAACATGAATCCTGTGGCAAATGCAAAAATAGCGATAATTGATGAAGATATTGGCGCAACAAATGATGTTATCCTCACAAAAATAACTGATAGTGACGGCAAATTTAAAGGAGTTTCAAAGGAGTGGAATGATGGTAATTTTATTAACACTCCTCTTGGCACAAGACAAATATCCGATACATTACAGTTAATTTTCCAGGTAAGCAAAGGTGAAAAAAGTCATCAAGGCTCGTTTGTCCATGTTGCAGATCATTTATCAGCACCAATCATTTGCCCCTGGCTCGATCCAAAAGTATTAATTGCAAAGGTAAATAATACACCGTGTTACACCGATCAGGAATTTAAATCTGAATTGCAAAAAGGTTTATCTTCTGGCAAGAATGTGACTATCCGAATCTACGATCCTGCTATTCAAACAGCCTTTGCACCTATGGTTGGCAATCCAACCTCACGCAAAGCATTCGCAGAAAACATTTCAGCAAACATTGTTGAAGGGGTGCCAGTACCTACGCCGCCAGATATATTTTTCGTTCTGCTTGGCGTCGCCATCATCATTGTAGCTTCAGCGGCTTTAATCGGTGTCGCCATTCTCGGCAGCGCGGTCCTTTTAGCCATTACGCTGGGCTATTCACAAATTGGATTTGAGCACGAAACCGACGCAGACGGAAGTCACCTGAAGGTAGACTTCAATAATTGATAACATGCAGCCCAATTTGATCATAGTGAGTGGCAAATGAACTCTAGTCAAATTGGGTTGTGTTTTCCTATACTCTGACATACAATTCCCGTTGCTTGCAAGACAACAACCCAACATTGCAAACCAATTTAAAATCAATATAACCCGACGACTCATGTCGGGTTTTTCTTTGGAAATCACACACGTCAGGTGACAAAATGGATCTAAAACCAAGAGAAGATATTCGCAATATTGCGATCATTGCCCATGTCGATCATGGCAAAACAACATTAGTCGATGGAATGCTGAAACAAACCAACGTTTTCCGTCAAAATCAAAAAGTAGAAGAGCGTGTTCTCGACTCCAACGATTTAGAGAAAGAACGCGGGATAACCATTCTCGCTAAAAACACCAGTATCGAATATGAAGGCATAACAATCAACTTAGTCGACACACCCGGCCATGCTGACTTTGGTGGCGAAGTAGAACGGGTGGTTAACATGGTTGATGGTGTATTGCTCTTGGTCGATGCCGTAGAAGGCCCCATGCCACAAACACGTTTTGTTTTACGCCAGGCGTTGCAAAAAGGGTGTAAAGTCATCGTCGTCGTCAACAAGATTGACCGTCCTGCGGCTCGACCTGACTATGTGGTTAATGCCACCTTTGACCTTTTCATTGATTTGGGCGCAGAAGATGAACAAGCGGATTTTCCTGTTATTTACACGCGTGCTTTAGAAGGACGTGCGGGCTATAAACCAGATGAAATGGAAGATGATTTACGGCCGTTGTTTCAAACTATCGTCGAACATTTACCTGCGCCAGATGTCAATCTTGATGGCCCAACACAAATGCTCGTCACCACACTCGAATACAGCAGCTACGTCGGCAAAATTGCCATCGGGCGCTTAACCAGTGGCACGTTGCGCGAAGGGCAACCCATCGCCCACATTACTGCCGAAGGTGAAATCCGTGACGCCAAAATCAGCAAACTATACACCTTCCGCGATCTACAACGGCGCGAACAATCAGAAGTGCGCGCAGGTAACATCGTGGCCGTCGCTGGAATTTCTGATGTCGGTATTGGGGACACGTTAGCTGATCCCGACGATCCACGTGCATTGCCACCCATCAAAGTAGAAGAACCAACCGTACGGATGACCTTCCAAGTAAATGACAGCCCGTTCTCTGGGCGCGAAGGCAAATACGTAACCAGTCGCCAAATACAAGAACGGCTCGCTCGTGAATTGGAAAGCAACGTTGCGTTACGTGTTGAACCTCAAGAAAAATCTGGCGAATTCATTGTCTCTGGTCGTGGTGAATTGCATCTCGCCATCCTCATTGAAACCATGCGCCGCGAGGGGTATGAACTTGCAGTGAGTCGTCCTGAAGTCATCTTCCATGCCGACGAAAATGGTGTGAAAGAACCAGTTGAGCAAGTGTTTCTCGAAGTGGTACAAGAGTATTGGGGCGCTGTCACCGAAATGCTTGGCAAACGGCGTGGGCGTCTGCAAAACATGCATTATGGAGATGATGGCACAGTTTATGGCGAATTCCATGTGCCCACACGTGGGTTATTAGGCTTCCGCCATCCCTTCCTAACCGCAACACGCGGGACAGGTATATACAACACCCTGTTTCTAGAATATGCGCCTTACATGGGTGATATTGAAAAACATGAATTAGGGTCACTTGTTTCTTTAGAGACAGGGACAGTAAGTGGCTATGCGTTACAACACTTAACCTCACGTGGCATCTTTTTCCTTGCCCCAACAGAGCCTGTTTATCAAGGACAAGTTGTGGGTGAACATATTCGGGAGGATGAATTGGTGATCAACGTTTGTCGTACCAAGAACTTGACTGGCCATCGTGCTGTACCCAAATCAATTATTGATGCTTTGCCATCTCCTCATATTATGTCTCTTGATGAATCAATTGAGTATTTGCATGAAGATGAGTTGCTTGAAGTCACACCTGAATCTTTAAGAATTCGCAAAAAGATATTGAATCATTCAGAAAGACAAAAAATCGCTAAACGCGCAAAAAACAGCAAAGAGTAGCAAAAAAGGTTTGTTTTTTAACTTTTTAGGACTATTTTGGTTAATTTTTATCCATCTAAGCTATTTATTTGGTAAAAAAATATTTTTTTGTAGAATATTGATATGAAAAAAGAACCCGTCTACATCCCGCATGAAGGTTATCAGGAGTATCCACCAGAAGAAATGGTGGAGCGAGCAACTGAATTTTATCAAGAAATTAAACGGCGGCGTACCGTCCGTGATTATTCAGACCGCCCAGTTCCGCGCGAAATTATTGAGCAATGTTTACTTGCTGCGGGAACTGCCCCAAACGGCGCCAATTTACAACCGTGGCATTTTGTTGCCGTTTCTGACCCTGAAACTAAAAGCAAAATTCGCAAAGCAGCAGAAGAAGAAGAGCGTGAGTTTTATTCAGGCCGTGCACCACAAGAATGGCTAGATGCGCTTTCTCATTTAGGCACGGATGACAGCAAACCCTTTTTGGACACTGCGCCTTATCTAATTGCTATTTTTGCTGAGAGTTACTCTTTAGATGAAGATGGTGGGCGTGTTAAAAATTATTATGTGCAAGAGTCAGTGGGTATCGCCACCGGCTTTTTGATTGCAGCTTTACATCATGCGGGTTTAGCTACACTAACACACACACCCAGTCCAATGAATTTCCTCAATGAGATTCTTGGACGGCCGAAAAATGAACGGCCGTTTCTCCTATTGGTAGTGGGTTATCCAGTAGATGGTGTGACTGTTCCGCAAATTACCAAAAAACCGTTGGAACAAATCGCTTCATTCAAATAGCGATAACACCAAATATAAATCGTATTCCAAAACGCAGAGAATAAACCCTCTGCGTTTTCTGTATCTGAATTTTATTTGATGTATGAATAAACGATCCCTCCAAGTAGCTACACCCCAAGCTCAAAAACGGCAATTGCAACGCGAATTACAAGAGTCACAAAAGTTACTGCTTGAGGCTGAGGCTATTTTGGCAAAAAAGCAGGCCGCAGTAAACGCCTTCCGTATGCAGTGTCGTCTTAAAATTGGCTATTTGGTCGATGATTACTTAGAGTTGCGTACCCAAAAGATGCAGTTGTGGACAAGATTACAACTTTTACAACAAGCACAGGAGTTTGGCATTCCTTTCGATGAGGAAGATCCTTTTTGGCAAGGACGCGAGGACGCCACTTTAAATGATGATCTCCCTGAAGATGAATTATTGCCAGAGGTAGCAGGAGTGGTTCGGGATCGTGCTGCTGAAAAACGATTGTACCGCGAATTAGCGCGACGCTTTCATCCTGATTTGGCAGGCAGCAGTGGAGAACGTGCTTATATGACCGCGATGATGTCTGCCGTTAATATTGCCTATGCGAACAAGGATATTGGTGCACTGCGCGATTTAGCAGATGAACTGGATCCAACGGCCGTTTCTGAACTCGATCAAATTGAAACGATTGAAATCCGTAAGTTGCGCGAACAAATACTAAAATTGCAGCGTCGCCGCCGCCGCGCACGCCAGCAATTAAGAAATTTAAATGCGGAAAACACGACATTGTTATGGCATAAAGCGGAAGAATTAGAACAAAACGGCCGTCCTTGGTGGCTAGATGTGCGTACGGATTTAGTCACACTTATCCAACGACGCAAAGCAGAAATTGAAACCTTAAACGCAGAAATCGCGAAGCTTAGTCAATTTGCAGTTTCACACGAAAACAGATAACGCTTTATACGCGCAATCGTGCAGCAAGAGTACGGGGTTGAGTAAAACTAACTGGTTTTTGTAAAATTAAAGTGTGTTCGCTTTTTTTTGTCTTACACACAAAAAACGAAAAAATAAATATAAAACTAGCAAATAATTATTGCGCAAACTGGGTTGTAATTTTAATGGTTTCTAGTTGAATAGCCACGGTTGTATGAATATTACGGCCGTATCCGCCAGCCATCGTTACCACAACAGGAATACTTTGTTGGGTGAAGGTACGCAGCACCATCTGATCACGGGCAGCAATGCCCTCATCCGTTAATGCTAAACGGCCCAACTTATCATCTTTGTGCACATCTGCTCCCGCTAAAAAGAATACAATGTCTGGTTTAAACGCTAAAACCTGCTCCAATCCAGACGCCAATGCATGCAAATATGCCTCATCCTCCGTCCCATCTACCAAAGCAATATCTAAATCACTGGGGAACTTACGAAATGGAAAATTCTTTTCGCCATGGATAGAAAACGTAAAAATGGAATCATCTTCATAGGTAATTTGCGCAGTGCCGTTTCCTTGATGCACATCACAATCCACTACAGCAACACGATGAACATTGTTCTCAGTTTGGAGCACACGGGCAACAACGGCCGAATCATTGTACACACAATAACCTTGTCCTTCGGCAAACATCGCATGATGTGTTCCACCTCCCAGCGACACGCCAACGCCATCTTTTAAGGCGGCTCGGCTGCCCCCTAACGTCGCACCAACCGAAAATTGCACACGCCGCGCTAACTCTTCTGACCAGGGCAATCCAATTTGGCGCACTTCCTTCGTACTCAAGGAACCCGTCATGACCCGTTCTACATAATCTGCATCATGGGCAAGGGTCAATTGTTCAAATGTTGCCGGAACTGGGTTGATTAAATTTTGGGAGGGAACAAGTACGGCCGTTTCCACCGCCTCGCGTAACAATTGATACTTACTCGCCGGAAAACGATGTCCATCGGGTAAAGGATATGTGTATTGGTCATAACGAAAAATCTTCACAACCTGAGATTAGCACAAACAAATGTAAGTGACAGGTCATAATTGGCAATTAAATTAAAATTGATCTCAAATTTTTACAAAAGGACAAGCCGATCTGCAAAAACTCAGTTATAATCCATTGACACTGCCCCGTGTCAATTTCCAAATAAATGTTCAAGGAGTTTCTTCCACGACTCCATCACTTTCACTAAAAATCAAGTTTAGCCTCATCAAGGAGGTGTTCACATGGAAGAATACAACACCTTAAATCTCACAGTTGAAGAAATCAACACCCTTATTCAACAAGGAAATCTTGTTAAGATTCAAGATGAACTCGTTACGGTCCATCCTGCAGATATAGCCGATTTACTTGAAGAACTTGAACCAGATGAAGCGGTCACGCTATTTGAGCTCCTCACAAATGAAGTTGCCAGTGAAGTTCTCGACGAAATTGGGAGTCCTATTCGTGAAGAACTGGTAGAAAAAGTTGATGATGAACGTCTGGCAGATCTACTTGATGAACTGCCGATGGATGATGCGGCCGAATTCTTGGAAGATTTACCAAACGAAATTTCAGATCGTTTGATCGATTTGATGGAGCCTGAGGAAGCTGCAGAAGTCCAAGAACTTCTATCCTATAAAGACGAAACAGCGGGTCGCTTAATGACCCGAGATGTCGCATCTATTCGTCGTCAATGGAGTGTTTCTGAAACTTTAGATTATTTACGTTCGTTAGAAGATACAGAAACATTCCATTATTTATATGTTGTCGATAGGAATAATTGTTTAATTGGCGTAGTTCCCTTGCGTGTGCTTATTCTCTCCAAAGCAGACGCAACCATTGAATCAATTATGAGTGGTGATATTGTCTCTGTGCCCGTAACGGCCGATCAGGAAGAACTGGCCGAGCTTGTTTCTCGTTATGATTATTTTGTCATTCCTGTTGTCGATTTGAAAAATCACCTATTAGGGGTTGTCACCGTCGATGATGTACTTGACATTTTAGAGGAAGAAGCCACAGAAGATATTCAACGACTTGGTGGTTCTGAGCCATTGGATCAACCTTATTTTGCCGTTTCTACTTTACAAGTTTTCCGGAAACGGGTTGGTTGGCTTTTACTTTTGTTTATTGCCGCAACCTTAACTGGGACGGTCACCAAACTATATACGAAAACCTTAGAAACGGCCGTTGTTCTCACCCTCTTCATCCCCCTTATCATCGGTACGGGCGGGAATGCGGGCTCGCAAACTGTGGCAACGATTATTCGGGCGATCACACTTGATGAAGTTCGTTTGAGCAACGTAGGGCAAGCATTAAAACGGGAAATCTCGGTCGGGCTTCTGCTCGGTGTTATGATGGCAGGTGTGGGTTTTGTGCGTGCCCTTACTTGGAACACAGGTATGGAAATTGCCATTGTCGTGGCCATCACCCTCTCTGCTGTTGTCATCTGGTCAACGACGGTGGCGACTATCGTCCCTACCATCGCCGATCGGGTGGGCATCGATCCCACAGTAATTAGTGGTCCAATGATCTCCACGATTGTCGACGCCACGGGCTTGTTGATCTATTTTCAATTAGCAACCATTTTGCTAGGCTTATAGCTTGTGGCTGACAGCTAAAGCTATCCGCTGTCAGCTAGAAGCAATAAACTAAAGGCATCTGATGAGTATCGAGTTCCCGAAAGAATTAATTGAATTATTGCAAACGGCCGTTTCCGTTACCGTCCTCACAGGTGCGGGCATCTCTGCAGAAAGTGGTGTCCCTACCTTTCGCGATGCGCAAACGGGGTTGTGGGCAAAATATGATCCTCAAGAATTAGCATCTCCCTATGCCTTCCAACAAAATCCAAAATTAGTTTGGGAATGGTATCAGTGGCGACGAGAACTCATTGCCGCGGCCAGACCACATGCAGGTCATTATGCGCTTGTTGAATTGGAAAAAGAAGTGCCTGACTTCACCCTCATCACGCAAAACGTGGATGGCCTGCATGAACAGGCGGGAAGCAAAAATATTATCGAACTGCATGGCAATATCACCAAAACAAAATGTTTTGCAAATGATCATCCTATTACCCAATGGGAGGATGATCATATCCCGCCACGCTGCCCTCAATGTGGCAGTTTGTTACGGCCCGATGTAGTTTGGTTTGGGGAAAGTTTACCAGCAATGGCGCTGTATACGGCCGTAAATAAATCAAAATCCTGCGACTTATTTCTCTCTATCGGCACATCGTCCGTCGTCCACCCTGCCGCCTCCCTTCCCGTCAAAGCTATCCAAAATCGTATTCCTACCGTAGAAATCAACCCACAGTCCACACCATTGACCCCTCACATGAGCTATGTTTTGTCGGGCGCTGCAGGCGAAATGCTTCCCCAGCTGATTGCCCAAGCATTTGCGTAATTGATTTTGAGTCTACTGAATTATATGGGAGCACACTCGTGCTATTGCGTAATACGTAGAATTCCTCCTTTCCCAAAAAAACCAAAATATCAATCTCAACAGAAGATGAGAAGACAAGTAAATTAGTCCCAAACATATTGACATTTGCCTTCAAATATTTAATATTTTGGAAAATTTGGAATTTTTGGAAATTTATGAAATTAACCCGACGACAAGAAGAATTTATCAAAAAAATGATTGAATTGGGGCATGAGTTAGATGGCCCTGTGCATTATACGGCCGTTGCCGAACAACTTGGTGTCAGCCCCTTTACTGCTTACGACATGCTGCGGTTGCTTGAAGAAAAAGGGTTTGTCACTTCAGAATACCAGCTAGCCAGTGACAAATCCGGCCCTGGTAGAGCAACCCGTCTCTTCTACCCTACGCAAAGAGCGCAAGACCACCAAAGAAATTTTAGTGAAAAAGCTGTTGGTGCTTTGGAATTAGAAGGTGAAGAATTACGACAATTTTTATTTGACAAAATTGCCAGTGGAGCCCTCCCTGAAGAAGAACTTGGCATCGAAATGTTGGCTCGCATTGCTCCCGATTCAGGAAATGCACAAGTCAATTATTGCATGGAAGTCATGACCATCATCGTTCTACGTTTAAAACAAAGTGATGGGTATCAACTTCTGTCAACCCATCTTCCCAAAATTTGGTCTGAAGATGGGCAAATGTCACGTACAAATCTATGCCTGCTCGGTGGATTTGCATTTGGCATTTTGGCAGAACATGACTCTTCTGACCAAGAGTGGACCGAAATGCTATTTGAACATGTACAACAATATTTAACAATTATTATGCAGTTATCTGCGGAAGAATGCAGTAAACTGAGCGAGTACATCGCAACTATCTTCTCAACATCAATAGAAGAACGATTCCCTGCCGTGGCAGAACTTATCGCAAAAGAATCAAGAACTTGATTAACAATAACACAGCTTCATATCGGCGATGCCAGTGTGAATTTTTAATTTCAAGAGGCTAATTAAATAATGGACTCTCAAAAAAATAGTGGGCAAAATACGGCCGTATCCAGCCCAGCAAATCAAACAAAAAATGGTCAGGTGACAGATCCAATTATTGAATTGCAAAACGTCACCAAAATTTATCATACCGGATCCGGGGACTTTACCGCACTTAAAGATATCAATCTCAAAATTGGTCGGGGACAATTTTTTGGCGTCATCGGCAAATCTGGTGCCGGTAAAACAACGCTGCTCAACATGATTTCTGGGGTCAGCGAAATTAACAAAGGGGAAGTACTTTACTATCCCCAAAACAGCAGCACAGTTGCTTCTCTTGGGCGGCTCGGTGAAGATGAGCTCGCTATATGGCGTGGCAAAAATCTAGGAGTCGTCTACCAATCTTTTGAACTGCTTCCCAATGTCGACCTTGTCACCAACATCATGATGCCCCAGGATTTTGCCGGAACTTACCAAAGTCAACTAAGCAAAGAACGGGCACTGGAATTGCTCGATATTGTGGAATTAACCGAACACGCTTACAAACTCCCGGCACATATTTCTGGGGGGCAAAAGCAGCGTGTCGCCATCGCCCGGGCGCTGGTCAATGATCCGGACCTCATTGTGGCTGATGAGCCAACAGGCAGTTTGGATACAGTAACCTCAGAAACCATCTTCCGCATTTTTGAACGGCTAGTGTCACAAGGCAAAACAATTATCATGGTTACCCATGACCAAGAACTTGCCACGCGCTTTACGCAGCGGGTTCAAATTGCAGATGGTAAACTGTATGACGAATCTGTCGATTTGAACAGCATTGGGTATGGTGGCGGACTTGCTGAAAAAGAAGCAACAACTATCACCACAGAAACAGAAGTGGCAGAAGACGAAGAGGATGACACGCCAGTTCTACATTTTTATGGGGGAAATGGCGCTTCCACAAATAATCATAAAGGGAAAACGGCCGTTCATCTCAACGAAGTGGTCAAAACCTACGTCAACGCGGCAGGTGCCTTTACAGCCTTAAAAGGCATCGATCTTGACATTCATTACGGAAAATTCATCTCCATCGTGGGCAAATCGGGGAGCGGAAAATCCACCTTACTCAACATGCTCACAGGTATTGACCACCCCACCACCGGCGAAGTGATCATTGGCGGCGAAAACATTTATAACATGTCCGAAAGTCAACGTGCCAAGTGGCGTGGACGCAATATGGGCATTGTCTTTCAATTCTTCCAACTCCTCCCCACCCTTACCTTGCTCGAAAACACGATGTTGCCGATGGATTACACCAATATCTTCCCCGCCAGCGAACGTCCCGACCGCGCGATGGAGCTGTTGCGCATGGTCGGTCTCGAAGATCATGCTTACGATTTACCGGCTTCAGTTTCCAACGGTCAACAACAAAGTGCAGCCATTGCCCGTTCACTAGCCAATGACCCCCCAATCATTGTGGCGGATGAACCTACAGGAAACCTCGACTCTCGTTCCGCCAATAATATCATTCGTGTTTTCCAACAGTTGGCCGATCGTGGCAAAACAATTCTCATCGTGACCCACGATCCCTCTTTAACCAGCAAAACAGATGAAACCATCATCATTTCTGATGGGGAAATTATTGATGACACCATCGCCACAACGTTGCCTCATTTAGAACATCCTTTGATGCTGTTGGCTACCAAACAGTTGGAAAAACGAACCTTTAAGCCAGGAGAAACCATTTTGGCGATGAACCAAACGGTTGATCATTTTTATATGGTTGCCAATGGCTCGGTGAACATCTCCAACAACGGGAACTCATCCCCTATTGCCACTCTAAATAAGGGTCAATTTTTTGGTGAGATCGAATTATTAAATAACGGCCGTTCCATAGCCAATGTATATGCGGATTCAGAAACAGCCGCTGAAATCGCGATGATTCCCAAAGATACATTCCATCATCTCATGGACGAATCACCTTCCATACAAGAAGAATTCAAACGCATTGCCCATGAACGGCAAACAGAAAATCAGCAAGCGACGCAACAGGAAGCAATCACCTCATGAAGCAACTATTGAATTATATTAAGCCGCGTTGGCGCAAAGTTTTAGCCGACTTATGGGACAGCAAGACCCGCACAATACTTGTGGTCGCCTCCATTGCTGTTGGCGTCTTTGCAATCGGAGCCATTGTCAGTGCCTATGCCATCATGGCCGAAGATATCGACTTTAGCTACATTTCCAGCAGCCCGGCCAACATTATCATTGCTACGGATGGATTTGATGAAGATTTTTTGAAATCAATTCAAAATATTCCTGGTGTTGAAGATGTAGACGGCCGTTATTCACAGACGATTCGCGCCAGCAAAGATGGCGAAGAATGGCAAAGCCTTGATCTCATGGCCCGTGATGAATTTGGAACGGCCACAGTCAACCGTATCGAAGTCAGTGAAGGGAAATTAAATATACAAGATGATGAAATCTTAATCAGTTATGACACCTTGGTGGACCCCGGGTTTCGCGTTGGCGACACAGCCCAAATTCAACTGGAAGATGGCACAACTCGTGAATATGAAGTTGTTGGGCTGATCAAAGATCAATCAAAAGCAGGCGATTTTGTTGCCCTCCCTCGTGTCTACCTAACCACCGAGCAAATTGATAAATTTGGCCTCCCGCAACATTACAATCGGCTTTACGCGACTGTTTCTGAAAATCGGGATGACAAAGATGCCATCGAAACTGTAGCGGAAGAAATTGAAACGAAAATCCAAAAAGACGGCCGTATTGTTTACAACACAACCATCGTCACTACTGACCAACATCCGATGAGCAGCACCATTCTGGCCATGCTGGGTGTGCTTGGCGCCTTAGGTGTCTTGGTTATGTTGCTCAGTAGTTCACTCATCTTCAACACCCTAAATGCTCTCCTCTCGCAACATTTGCGCCAAATTGGGGTGATGAAGCTAATTGGTGGTCGCAGCGTACAAATCTCGATCATGTACATTTTACTGATCATTGCCTATGGACTCATTGCCCTCATTATTTCCGTGCCCACAGGGGCATTAGCAGGTTATGGTATGTCTGCATTCATTGCCGATTTCATGAGTGCTAATTTACAAGGATTCCGCATCATTCCCCAGGCGATTGTCGTCCAGGTCATTATTGCTTTTGCCGTGCCTTTGGCTGCTGGTTTTTTCCCAGTCAATCATGGTTCGAAGATCAAAGTACGCCGCGCACTCAGCAATGATGGCGGTGGTGATCAAGTAACAACAACCTCATTTTTGGATCGCATTGGGAAGGTACTGCAATGGATCTCGCGACCAATCTTGCTTTCCATTCGCAACACCTTCCGCCGTAAAGGGCGGCTTGCCCTTACGATGTTTACGCTCACGGTTGCAGGTGCTATTTTCATCTCTGTTTACAATGTGCAAGCCTCGCTCGAACAATTTATGGATCAAATTGGACAGCACTTTATGGCTGACATTACCGTTACTTTTGATGAACCGTATCGCCTAGAAAAGGTGGAACAATCCGCTCTACAAATTCCAGGCATTAACGAAAGTGAAGGCTGGCTAGTTGGTATTGCGGATGTAGTTGATGACAATACGGCCGTTCCTGTATCTGTATCTCTCATTGCCCCACCCGTTGACACAGAACTTTTAGAACCAGAAATGGTCGTTGGGCGTTGGATGCAGCCTGGTGATGAAGATTTTGTTGTCCTCGCCGACACCATTTGGGAAGATTATCCTGATTTGCAGCCGGGCGATACGATCAACTTAGAAATTTCAGGAGACCGCGCTAAAGATTACACAATCTTAGGATTCTTCCGCTTCATTGGCATGGTCGGTGTCCACATTGGATACACCGACTTTGAAACAATGGCCGAAATATTGAATCTACCCGACCAATCCTTCTCCTATCGTTTTGTGGCCGATCCAACTGCGGCTTCTACCTTAGAAGAGCAGCAACAACTTAGCAACGAAGTCGATACCTATCTCCGTTCCCAAGGCTATAAAATCAACAATATCGAAGCCGGGCTCGTCGTTCAAGAAGAAAATTCCCAAGGGATCAACATCTTGATCAATTTCTTGCTTGTTATGGCTCTGTTAACCGCCTTTGTAGGCAGCATCGGGCTTACCGGAACCATGGGCATGAACGTGCTAGAACGTACACGCGAAATTGGGGTGATGCGTGCCATTGGCGCTACCGATCTTGAAATTATCAAAACAGTTGTCATCGAAGGGGCCATGATTGGGTTCATCAGTTGGCTCTTCGCCATTGTTATTTCATTTCCAATTAGCTATGGGCTTTTATATATTATCGCCAACGCTTTACTAAATGCAGGTCTCCCATTGGTCATTACGCCCCAAGGGTACATCATTTGGCTCGGTGTCGTCATGGCCTTGTCTGTTGTGGCCAGTATGCTCCCCGCCCGCAACGCAGCCCGCTTAACAATTCGGGAAGTGTTAGCTTACGAGTAAAAATAATTGGAGATTGGCGATTATAAATCACCAATCTCCAATCTCACTCTCGTAGTGAGCAAATTCCCTCTATTGATTCCAAAAATCTTGTTCTTTGAGGTAATTCAAAATATTTTCTGAATAACGTTGATGTTTTTGGCGCGTATATTTCAGCGTAGTATAAATTTGCGCTAAATTTTCCACATCAGAATCTTCAATCATTTTACGCAAACGGGGAAAGGTCATATAGCGTTCCCACCCCTTCACATTACGCTCTTCATAAACCTGATTGATCCGTGCATCATCATATTCTTGATACGTTTCGTAATGAACAAGCCCATCCAGTGGTAACCGATCACGTGGCGTAGGGTCTTCTGCAGGGTAGCCCAATGAAAAACCTGCCACAGGAATTACGTTTTTAGGCACTTTCAAAATACGGCCGATTTGATCACAGTTCGCCAATGTGCTGCCCATATAACAAATGCCCAGCCCTTTTGATTCTGCTGCTAACGCAACATTTTGTGACACCAGGACCGCATCAATTGTCGCTACCATAAAACTCATAAAATCATCAAAATTATCAGGTGCATCACTTACTTTAAGCCAATGACGCATACGATGAAAATCAGCACAAAAGGTCAGCAAAACAGGTGCATCCAGCACCATATTTTGCTCCATATGCGGGATATACAATTGCTCGCGCAAAGCCCTATCTTTGGTGACAATAATGGAATATGTTTGCATATTCCCAGACGATGATGCGCGCACACCTGCGGCTAAAATCTCTTGCAATAGGTCATCAGGGACGGGATCTGGTTTATATTCACGGATGGATCGATGTTGATGAATAGTGTTGATAACGTTCAAAATGATTTGCTCCTCTAAAAATTGTATCGGTAGAGACGCCTCGCTGAGGCGTCTGAAATATTTTCATCAATAAGTTAAACAATCGTCACAACATTTCGGAGACGCCCCAGCGGGAACGTCTCTACTAGATTCTATTTTTATCCCATTTTTCTACCTAATAAAAAGGCAAGGAGTAAGACAACGGCCATGCTTAACATGCCAACGGCCGTTTTTCGTTCAAATCGCCTTTCTGGAGTTTCCTCAGGTGAAATGGGTTCTAATTCTGGTAATAGTTCAGGCATTGGTACCGTCGGTGGAGCAGCATCTCGCCTACGGCGCACCAAAACCACAGCATGAGAAACGGGATGTATTCCCTCCCCATATCGTTTGGCATACACTTGGGTAAATTCTGCCCCAAAAAATAAAATCTGTGCCGAATAATAGACAAAAAACAGGATACCAACCAATGCCCCCGCCGCCCCATAAATCGAACCAACAAAAAAGCTCGAGGTAAAAAAGCTCAACACATAAACACCGACGCGTAAAAGAAGTGCTGTGACAAAAGCCCCTAAAATAACATCCTGCCACGCAACCGAAGCATCTGGTAATACTTTGAACAACAAGGCGATCAACAAGGGGGTAACAATAAATACAATGACAAATTGCGAGACTGATGCAGTTGTGCTTAATTCCGGCACATACTCAGCAATAATTCCACCAATGGAAGTGAGGGTAAAACTAAGCCCAAATGCCAGCAAGAAAAGCACACCCAAGGTCAATACCATCCCCAAGGAAATGAAACGCGTTTTTATCCAATGCAACACACCATTATCTGGTTCAGGGTCAATGCGCCAAATAAAGTTAAGAGCCATTTTCAATTGGTAAAAAAGATTGGACGCACCGTATGCTAAAATAGCGACACCGACAATAGTGGCAATTCGGCCCGTTGAAGCAATTGAGGCATTCTCCACAAGTAATTGAATGAATGCGGCCGCTTCCGGCCCAATCAGTTCTGCAAGTTGTGTAAAAAGTTCCCCAGTAACCGCCGATTCACCAAATATTGCCCCGGTGATATTGATAGAGATAACCAACAATGGTGTCATGGCAAACATCATGTAATAGGCAATAGCGGCCGCCATCAAATGCCCTTTATCTTGCGACCAACGAATGATTGCATCACGAAAAAGATCAATTGCATTTTCAGACAATTCTCTCAAGAATCAGCTTCCCCGACCATTTGCCTCGTTAATGCGCGAGTAAATAGTGCACCGAAGAGTAAGATATAAGATGAATAGTAGACCCACAACAACAAGACAACCAACGATCCTGCTGCCCCATAAACTGTGGGCAAAGAACTTAAGGAGAAGTAAATACCCATCACTTTGTTGCCAATAATGAACAATACGGTAGCCAATGCCCCACCAACCAATGCGTAACGCCACAATACGGCCGTATCTGGCAGCAACTTATACGCAACGGTAATTAACCCCAGCAGCACAAAAACGCCAACCCATTGGCCCGACAAAGTAGCAATTTTACCCGCTTGTTGCCATTGATGATCAGCTAACCAGCCACTAACAATCGCACTAAGCACGCTAGAAATCATCACAACAAATAAAGCTCCACCCGTTAATAACACCATTGCCGAGGCGAGTAACCGATCCCAAAGAAAGGCAACAATACCCGAATGAGGCGCATCATCAGGGGTAATATCCCAAATATGGTTGAGTGCTAACTTAACCGAGTTAAAGACAGTTGAAGCAAAAAAGATAATGATGATAAGACCAATGATTGCCAAAATGGGACCAGAACGATCAATTTGAAAGGCTCCTTGAATGACGCCAGCCACAAATTCGGCCGTTTCTGGCCCTAACGCCTCAGCAATGCCCGTTAACAACTGTTCTTCAACCAACGACTCAGAAAAGAAAAGCCCAACCATACCGATAATAAACGCCAATAATGGGGCAAGAGACATCATGCTATAAAAAGCAATAGCCGCTGCCATTAAACCGGTGTTTTTTTCGCCCCATTTGACGCCCACTTCCTGAAAAGTGGCAATGAGGATGTTTAAGAATGTTTTGGGTTTAGAAGTTGTTTCGCTCATAAAGCTCGTAGTGCGTAGTGCGTAATGCGTAAAAAACTATTACGCATTACGCACTACGTTTTATATTTTAAGTAATGCTTGCTTCAAATCATTAATTAGGTCGGCTGCATTTTCAATGCCGACAGATAATCTTACCAAACCAGGGTCGACTGCCAAAGGAGAATCAGCCACTGAAGCGTGAGTCATTGGTGCAGGCAGTTCGATTAAGGATTCAACACCGCCTAATGATTCTGCCAAGGTGAATAACTGCGTTTCATTGGCAACTTTGCGTGCCGCCGTTTCGCCACCATGCAAAATAAAGGAAATCATCCCACCGGAACCAGCCATCTGTCGCTGTGCTAATTCATATTGGGGATGGCTGTCTAAGCCAGGGTAAATGACCTCGGCTACTGCCGGATGATCCGCCAAAAATTGTGCCACTTGGGTTGCATTACGGCAATGTTGTGCCATGCGAATGGCTAAGGTTTTTATGCCACGCAATGTTAGGAAGTTGTCCATGGGGCCAGGAACGGCACCAGCGGCATTTTGCAAAAATTTGAGCTGTTCATAAACGGCCGTATCGTTCAAGATCACGGCGCCACCGACTGTATCGGAATGACCACCAATATATTTGGTTGTACTGTGAATGACAAAATCAGCACCTAAAGATAACGGCCGTTGCAAAATAGGAGAAGCAAACGTGTTATCGACGGCCAACCACACCCCATGTTTATGTGCCACTTGAGCCACCGCTTCAATATCTGTCAAGCGCAGCATGGGATTTGTGGGGGTTTCCAGCCAAATCAACTTCGTGTTTGGTTTTAATTCGGATTCAATTGCTGCAGAATCGGCCGTATTGGCAAAATCAAACTCGATGCCGTAATGAGATAAGACCTTATCAAACAAACGGAACGTGCCCCCATAGACGTCATTACCACACAACACATGATCGCCGGGGCGTACCAGGCGCAACACACCATCAATCGCGGCCATACCCGATGCATAAGCCAAAGCATGCTTTCCACCTTCTAAACCAGCAAGTGCATTTTGCAATGCAGTTCGTGTCGGATTATCTGAACGTGAGTAATCATATCCTTTATGTTCGCCCACATCGGTTTGCGCAA
>JBNKHS010000035.1:0-18183 GCA_050290485.1 Promineifilaceae bacterium (SeqCode)
ATGCAGGGAATACAACAGCGGCGATTGCCCAATATGATGCTGCCCGCGATTTGGCTTTTACGGAAGCCACAAAAGGGGAGCTGACTTATCTAGCAGGCTCGGCGGCGTTGACTGGTGGCGATACTGAATTGGGATACGGCCGTTTTCAGCAAGGGGTGACCCAATATCCGCAGGCGTATGAATCCTACTTAGGACTCGTGCAGTTGGTTGAAGCTGGCATGCCCGTCGATGATTATCAACGAGGGTTGGTTGATTTTTATGCCGATGCCTTTGATCCGGCGATTGGTGCTTTCCAGAACCATCTGGCAAACAATCCAGAAAGCGTAAATCCAGAAGCGTATTTGTATATGGCTTGGTCTTACGAAGCATTAGGAAACGTACCCCAAGCATTAGCTCAGCTTGACCAATATGCACTTTCCAATCCAGATGAGGCCTTGATTGAACGGGGTAAGATGTTGGCACGAGCTGGAGACGCTACAGGCGCTATTGCACAGTACCAAGATTATCTTGCAACTTTTCCTGATGGTGAAAAAGCGCCGTTTGCCGCTTGGTGGTCCGCGGCTTTAGCCTCAGATACAGCGACAGCGATTGAACGGTATCAACTATTGGCAAGCAATTACAGTTGGCACAAGGATGCGCCAGAAGCGTTGTTCCAAGCGGGGTGGTTGGCTAAAAATAGCGGTGATGTAAGTACGGCCGTTTCTCTATGGAATCAAGCCCTCAATGACTTCCCCAATACAAATTATGGCGGTGCTGCTGCGGTGTGGCTGATGCGCACGTTGCAGGAAAACTTGGCCTTTACGTTCGAAGAAGGGCAAACGGCGGAAGAACTATTAACGGCCGTAAAACAGCAAGTCCAAAATGACACCCTTGTCGATTATTACCCATTGCGTGCGCAAGATATGGGCAATGATTTGCCTCCATTCCATCCGACAACCCCATTTACCAAACCGGATGCGGCCACAATAGCGGCCTTACAAACAGAAGCGGAAGGCTGGTTGCGTAATTGGCTTGGGCTGGAAGCGGGTACCGATGTGCGTACGTTGGCTCCTGCTTTAGCCAATGATCCGCGTTTAATTCGTGGGCAAAAGTTGTGGCATACAGGTGAGTATACGTTGGCGCGGCAAGAACTTGAATCCTTGCGCTTTAGTTATCAGGATGATGCATTGTCCAGTTATCAACTGGCATTATTCTTCCGTGATTTAGGTTTATATCGCTCGTCGATTTCCGCAGCGAGTCGTTTGTTTGTTTTATCAGATGATACTGTATTTACTGCCCCGAAATTTATCGGACAACTGGCTTATCCCATTTACTATGATGATATTTTAGTGCCCTTGGCCGAACGATATGGGTATGATCCGCGTCTGCAATTTTCACTCGTGCGCCAGGAGAGTTTGTTTGAAAGCTTTGCTCGTTCTGGGGCGGCGGCTCAGGGATTGAGCCAGGTCATTCCCGATACAGGTGCGTTTATTGCGCAGCGGCTGAGTTGGCCCAACTATAAAAATGAGGATTTATATAAACCTTATGTGGGATTGACCTTTGGCGCTTATTATTTGGATTGGCAGTTAGCGAGTTTCAACAATAGTGTTCATGCTGCTCTTTCTGCATACAATGCGGGCCCGGGCAATGCAGCACGATGGTATGACATCGCAGGTGATGATCATGATTGGTACACTGAAATTGTCGATTTTGCGGAAACGAGGTTGTACATTGAGCGGATTTATACGGGATATGTGATTTATCGGCACCTCTATGGGGAATAATATGAAATACGTAAAACGTATTGCGTAAAGACGTAATGGGGCGTTTTTAGGCAAGCAGGTTATGGACTGGTTACGTTTTACGTCTTTACATTTTAACAAATTATGTCTTTTGATTGGCAAACAGAAGAAGAAGTTGATTGGGAAGCCCCAATTGAGCCAAAAATTGAAGAACCCAAAAAGCGACGGCGACGTTGGCCTTGGGCGGTGCTGGTGATGTTGCTTTTATTGGCAACGGCCGTATTTGTCATTGTGCGTGTGGTTTACCAGCGTGTGGAGGTGGCAACCACAAATGTGGAGGATGAACTTCTGGCATCGGTGACGGTGATTCACAATGCGGCACGAGACGAAGATGTAGAACTGTTTACGACGTTTCTGTCGGGCAAAGATGCGGATTGGGCAGCGGCCAATGAAGAGGTTGTGGCTTCTGGTAACTATTTTGAGCGTAATGCGTTTGGCTTGCATTGGCTGGCAATGGAGCCACAAACGGCCGTTATTAGCACGACCCTAGCCCCTGAACTCAAACGTGCTGAAGTTCTTTCTGAATATCAGTATGAATTCAGTGTTGGAGATGGTATTTCCGATACGATCAGTTTGCAGAGAACGGCCGTTTATCGCTTGGGCCCTAATCGTTGGCTGCTGGCTCCACCGGATGACGAGTTTTGGGGAGAAACAAAAACACTAAAGACAAGATATTTCACAGTAACATATCCTGAACGCGACAAAGAAATTGTGCAGAAATTGGTTGCTGATTTGGAAGTCAAATGGGTCGAGTATTGTTATCTGCTAGCTGAAGATTGTGATCATGATGATCATTTTAATATTGTGTTCTCAACTGACCCGGGTTCGGTTGCGTTGTACGGGCTTGATCCGTTGTTTACCGAGCAGAATGTTACATTTTCGTTAGTTACATTTTCGTTAGCGACACCGACGTTGGTTGGCAAACCAACCAACAACAAAGCATACAAGGCGTTGTATAACGGATACGCGATCCAAATGTTCGTTCCATTTTTGTATACAGAATTTGATAGAGGCTGTTGTGGTCACGATTTTGTCGAGTACCTTACTTACCATTTTTTGGCAGAATTGGGCATTTTGTTGCCAGTGAATACAAGCGTGGATTGGGAGATGCTCGTTGACAACCATACCCCGTTACACCAAATTGATGGCAGTTGGCAATCAGTCGAACCAGAAATGACAGAACAAGAACGGCAGCTTATCAAAGCGTCACTGCTTTTCTTAATTGAGGAAGTTGGGATCTCCCCTATTCATTTGTTTAAGACAATAAACCAAGCAACGGAACCAACATTTTTCGAATATATTCTTGCGAATTATCCTGACCAATATCAGAATGATATTGATATTTGGGAGCGAGAATGGCGGCAGTTTGTGCTTGAACAGGCACAGCAAACCGAACATGTAGATCCATTGCCAAAACAAGATTTGTTGATGTTGTGCCAACCCGATTGGGCAGAGAAATTTGCTTTGTATCGGTATGATTTCACCACAGGCATCACCATACTTGCACAAGATTTTGATTATCGCTTTGCACGTGGGGCAATGCTGGGATTGCCAGACGATTCGGGTATCGCGATGGCTGGATTTGGTGTAGATAGTCAACCTTTAGGGGCGTTTTTATTACAAAATAATGTGCGCCATGATTTGGTTTGGGATGAAAACAATGAACGATTGCCATCCTTTCTTCCCACTAGGCTTAGCTCCGCTGGAAATTATTTGCTGTGGGAAACAACAGGGAATGATGCACCAGATGGACAAGGGTTTGGTGTATTAGACATAGACACCTGTTTGCAACAAAATCAGTGTGCCTTGAATTTAGGGACATCGACCCCGATCTGGTCCTTTGTAGATGACCAGATCATTGGACTTAAAAATCCACCGTTTGCCCCATTGATTCAAGAGGATTTATTGTCTTTGCGTTCAGGAGATGGCAGCGAGTTGCTGGACGCACTTGGTTTCGGTGCCTTGCCATTCTGGATTGATGAAGAGCGATTTGGATTTGTGCAATATAACGAAAACGGCCGTTCTGAAATATTCATATCCAACATCAACGCAAATGATGAGCCAGAGCAGTTGATTTCTGCTAATGAGTTAATCTTGGCTATACCCGATATCGCGATACCCCTCATGGTTGAATTTGTACAACTAGATCCGAATGATCCCAACATTTTGTTGTTGATGGTCGAGTATATAGGGGACAGTGAAAACGGCCGTTTCTTGCTCACTTACAATTTGGAAACAGGGGAATTAGAAAGGCGGTGGACACTTGATCCTGAGCGTTTTGGTTTACGACGTGTGTATAACATTTCACCAAATAATGAATGGTTGTTAACCAACCACGCTGGTTTATTAGAGACAGAGCGCCCCACTTATCTTTTTCATCATTTACAATCTGGTGCGACCATCACTATGCCAATTAATGAAGAAACAACGTTTTTTCAGTTTATGACAGATTGGAGTCAGGATGGAGAATGGTTTGCTTATTCGCAAAATGGCATCATTCAACTGTTTGCCCCAGATGAGAGCAGCCGACATGAGATTATTGCTGATGGGTTGCTATGTTCAAATCCAGTGTGGACAAATCGAGCACAACGTGATGAGTAGTAGGTATTGAGAATCAATGTGCTGTTGGCTGAACGCTGATAGCTAAAAGCTAAAATTATGTCTGATCATTTTGAATGGAATACTGAGGAAGATGAATCTGTTTGGGAAGAACAGGTTGAACAGTTAGAAGTGACGCGTGAGCCACGGAAACGGCCGTATAAAGCACTTGCTGTGATTGCTTTGTTGTTTGTCGTTGCCGTTGGTGTGGTTTATTGGCAGGTACAACAGCGCGTTGAGATTGCCACCGCCAATGTGCGTGCCGATCTCCTTTCGACCCATAATCTCATCAATCGTGCTGTCGAGCTGCAAGACGTGAATCTGCTGGCACCACTGCTTTCCGGACGAGATATGACCTGGACGCGCCACCAAGAAGCAATGATGCGTGACGATGCCCTCTTTGGTCGCACCGCACTCGGTTTGCCCTTAGCTGAACCCGCCGCCAATTTAACTGCGGAGGATGAGCGCTTGGTTGGCTTAGAATTGTCCCCTGATTTGAACTCGGCTGAGCTGCAATTCATAGAGAAATATCAGTTTGGGACAGACGAGGTGATGTTGCAGCAAACGGCCGTTTATCGGCGTGGGCGTGAGCGTTGGTTGATGGCTCCCCCTGAGGACGAATTTTGGGGGGATTGGGAGACATTTGAAGTAGATGGGATTACCTTTGTCTTTCCAGAGCGGGATGCGGAACTCGGTGAACGCTTGGCCCAACAGTTGGCTGAAAATTTGTATGCTGATTGTGATCGCGTTGATTTACTTAAATGTCCCGATTTACGCTTGCTTTTTGTACGTTTTGATACAGATTTGACAAGTTTGGTTGCGGCTGCCGATCCTGTAAATTTGTTTGATGCCCGCTTGCGCCTTGATTTACCTGCGCCTACCTTGGTCGGCTACCCAATGGATGATGCTGGTTTTGCGGCGTTGGTGCAAGCGTATGAGGCACAAATATTTACGGCCGTTTTGGCTGAAGCGATGGATTACGATTGTTGTCACCATGCCCCATTTGTACAGGCGATTACGGATTACTATTTAGCAGACATCGATCTAAAACGTTGGCCTGTTGATAAAACCACATATGATGAGATTGCCAACGAAGAAGTATTAACCATTGATCGCCTGTTTACCAATTGGTCAGATGCCAACTTTTTGACACCTTGGGATGAAGAGAAGAAGTACGTTTATGGGTCTGTCGATTCTTTGATGAATGCCAATCCAGAAAAATCCCCATTGTTGATGTTGCAGCAGTTGAATGAACCGCAAGGTATTCAGGCTGGGTTAGCAGGATTATTTGATGGGCGTTATGGACGAGGTGTGCGCATTCAAGATACAGCGATTCGAGATTGGTGGATTTATGCGCGGGCACATGCCTTTGCCAGTGAAGAAGAACGGCCGTTACCCTTGCCATCTCAAGAGCTGCAAATTATCTGTTCAAGAGAGGGTTTTGCTGAACAATCACCCGAATCAGTGCTATATCGTTACAACCCTGTATCTGGTCAGTGGCAAACCGAGCTAGAAAAGCTGGACTTTGTTTTCTTCTCGCCAATGCCCGATGATGAAGCCATCTTTTTACAAGATATTGATATTGCGGCTGATCAATGGCGCTCTTCCATTTGGCAAAATGGAGAACGTAGGATTTTAACCAATGGTTCTTTACCGACGGCGCTTTCATTAGGGCAAACAGATCCATATGGACAATCAGCTGTTTTCTTTGCAGAACCAACAGCGAGTGAAGCATTTGCTCCTTATTTGATGGATTTAACAGATTGTGTTGAAGATGGATGTGCCACCCACTCTTTAGAAGGTGTTCCCATATGGTCTCCTAATGGGGAGAGAACATTAGTTGCGTCAATCAACATTTTTGAGGATGCTGTTTTTTTTGTGGGCGATCGCGTATCTATGTTTAACAGCAGCGGCGAGTCAATCCCTGCATCTATTTTGCTGGGCGATAAATTGGGGCAACCATTGAGGGGGGAGGATCGTTTTTTGGAGATAGGGATTGCTCCATTTTGGTTAACGGATGAGATGTTTGGGTTTATAACGGTAGATGATGATCTGGCTGATCCAACACAGGAGTTGGTTATTGGTCAAATTGATGATCCCGTTGGTCGAACGCTTATTTCAACCACGAATTTATTACATGCAATTCCAGAAGGGGAACGGCCGTTACGCTTGACGATGCGCTACGTTGTTGCCAGCCCGAGCGACCCTACTCTGTTGGCAGTGATGGCGACGGCACGCAATGATGGATACCTGTTTGTTGTTAACCAAGAATCCGGTGAAGTGGAACTACGCGTGCAGTTAGGTGTCGAAGCGACCCATACAATGAGTTTTTCTCCAGACGGTCGCTATATTGTCATGACCGGCAATATTGAGGACACGCCCAATTATATGGGTGTTTTCCACGCGATGTATATCCATGATTTAGCTGCCAAAGAGACTGAAACTATCGAACTGGGCTTAAACACGTTTACGCCGTCGTTTACGTATGATTGGTCGGGCGACCAGAATTGGCTGGCCTATGTTTACGGTAATGGGTTTATTTGGCTGTATGCTCCAGAGTATGGTTACCAGGAGACGATTGAACACAATTTTGGCGAATGTACATCGCTGGCGTGGGTGAATTAAGTACCTATCATAAAATCAACCACGTAGATTAAACTTGTTTTTGCGCTTTTTGTAGTTTTCGGACAGACTTTATTCGTATTGTTAATGGTGAAGTATGGCCCAGTTTGATTGGCAAACAGATGAGGATGAGTGGTCGGATAGTGAGACGTCAGAATCTGTTGTAGCTGAACAAATAAATTCGACACGAGATATAAAGCGGACGATAAGTATCGTACTTGGGGGATTTATTGTCATCTTGTTGGGTGTTGGTTTGCTTTTTACCCAGATTCAAAAACGTGCTGAAGCGGCCACCGATCAGATAACGGACACCTTATTGGCCACACATACGCTGCTGCAGCAAGCGGCATTATCTGAAGATGACGAGCTGTTTACATTGACATTATTGCCATCAAATGAATGGCGCGAATTACAGCAAGAACTTTTGGCTAGAAACTTGTTTTGGAATCGTTCTGCTCTAGGATTATGGCTTGATTTAGAAACGTTTGATCCTGAAGATGTGTCGCAGATTGAGGTTGTATTTGCTCCTGATTTACAACAAGCGGAAGTAACGGCCGTATTGCCCTACGTCACCATGCAAGAGGATAACACATTGACTCCTGTTGCCTTGCAGAAAACGGCCGTTTATAAGCAGGTAAATGGCAGTTGGCAATACATTCCCTATCCTGCCAATTATTGGGGGGAAGTCAAAACTTTTAGAGGGCGTAACCTGACTGTAAAAGCACCGCAACAGGATGCCGAAATTAGCGAAAGATTGATGCGAGACATCGATCAATTGATCGCGACTGCATGTAGCTTGCCGGAGTTGACTTGCCCTTCAAGATTACAAGTTGAACTGGAGTTCCTCATTGATCAGCAAAGCAACTTTAATCTTAATCAAAGTTATGAAATTAGAACTGTGTATCGTGCTAGCAAGGGACGTGAACTGCAAGTTGATTTGCCTACACCTACTTTAGTTGGCTTACCCGTTGATGAAGCAGGGTATGAGGCGCTCTATCGGGGATATGCAGCCCAAGTTATGGCTCGTATTGTCCATTATTTAGTGAATGAGCGGCAAACAGAGCCAATCGATTTGTCTTTGATTGGTTTAGTACCACCACAGCCGATGCAGTTTCATCCCCAGAGCCATTTGCGAGAGGTTCCTATTCCTTTACCCGAGCAAGATATTGTGGCGTTGTGCTCCGCTAACAATGTGCGTTCGCTTTTAATGCGCTACGATCTGCAAACGGCGAATTGGTCTGAAGAATATAGATTAGAAGATGGGAATGGATTTATTAACCAAATGTTCTCTGATAAAGGGTGGGGTGTTTTTATATCTACTCTTTCTCCATCTGATAATGGTTCAAGTGGGCAGTTGGTATGGATTGTTAATGGCGAATCAAAACTGCTTGATGTTCATGAAAGAGGGTTGAATATTGTTAATGTTTTTGAATATTGGGAAGAAGATACAGATGACTTAGCTATTTTCTATTTTAAGACAGGAGGCGAAGAGTTAGAAGAGCTTTTAGTTCGGCTTGATCCTGCTTCTTGCAACACGCCTGCGGGTTGTGCTTTTGAATCTTTGCCCTATTTACCTATCTTTTCCCCTGAGAGAACACGTTCGGTTGTTAGGAAGATCGCTGATTTAACAACCGATGGCACTTTTGCTTTCTGGTTAGGTGATAAAAATGGTGAACCTGTAGCCTCAATTCCTGGTCAATTAGCAGGTCCTGTTTGGTTAGATGAAAATAGTGTGCTCTTTGTCCAAGTATCAGCTACAGATCCGATACAAACATCATTGGTGCGGTTAGATGTAATGGACGGAATAGCTGATGCGGAAAATCTTGAGCCTTTGCTGACAAGTGAAAGGATTGATGGATTCTTGGTTGAGGAAGACGGATTGGCGCATTATATAGTCGCTGGTGTTGTTGCTCCGTCAGGAATTGTGGATGATCTGCTTACCTTGTTGATTGTGCAATCAACCGGGGCGGATGCGTTTCAAAAAGCTTATTTGCTGCAATATGATCTGGATAACGGCCGTTTAGATTGGTTAATGCCTGATTTGGCCGAGATGCCCCTTATGTTTAATTTATCGTATAGTCCCGACGGCCGTTTCTTGCAAATGGTCGAAATGAAAGAAGACGTGCAAACGTTACATTTATTCGATTTAGAAGATGGGGAGTTGCAATCTTATCCTATCTCTTCCATTACTCATGAATCATACGTGCAATGGTCAGATGATGGTCAGTGGATGCTGCTTGCGGACAAAGAATCATTACATTTAATTGCACCTAGAGTAGAATATGAGCGTCAAATCTTTTATAACGAGGGGAGTTGTAATACGGCCGTTTGGGTCAACAAAAGCGATGGGTCGTGATTTAACAACTTTGTTAAGTGGCTTCCTGTTTGCGCACTTCCTCGAGCCTGCGAGACAAAAGCAGCTGATTTGCGTATAGTGTTGCAAGCTTATTACCCTGAAGGGGTAGTTCATTGTCTATGGAAAGACAAATTCAGCCACGATGGGCGCATGATCTGATTCTGGGTAGGTGACATCACTACTTCCAGATTCATCTGTGAGCACTTCGTTATGTATCTCTGTGTGCCGATAATTGGTGAGTAGTTGACGTGTTACCAGAATATGATCCAACATTTCACCTTTGCCACGATGAATGAGTGAATATCGTGAAGGT
This sequence comes from Promineifilaceae bacterium (SeqCode), assembly GCA_050290485.1. GTDB lineage: Bacteria > Chloroflexota > Anaerolineae > Promineifilales > Promineifilaceae > JBNKHS01. The sequence continues at coordinate 9,671 of JBNKHS010000035.1, forward strand.
TCGGGAACGGAAAGTTCACAAGGGATCATGACACGGTTGCTGAGACCGGGATTGTTTGTCTCTTCAACCGGACCACAAATGGCACGTAAGGTGACGGATTCTAGGTCGTCATTGAAATCACCACAGACAGCAATGTAGGCAGGTTCTCCGGTAACGGCCGTTTGGTCAAATATTACATCAAGGAGCCCCCGTACTTCTAATGCTTGCCCCATTCGTTTCATGGAAGAGATAAAACTACCTTCTGCCCAACCGGCCATTGTTTTCCATGTATAACGATCTTGCTTTTGCCCATTGATGTTTGCTGGACGTTTAGATTTGAGGTGCAAATTGATGACATGTAAGATTTCTTCATTGCCCAAATCTAGTTTGACATAGAGCAACGGCCGTTCCCAAGTGACATCTTTGGCTTCTAGCTCTGGGGGAACGGCCGTTACCTTTTGGTAACGTGGTTTGGCTGCAAAGCGATGTTTGAGTTGTTCAATCGATTTAATGGGGAAACGGCTGGCAATAACTAAATTACGTACATCAAACGCTTCGTTTTTTGTCGTAATCGTGTACGCCAAATGGTAATCTTCGTATCTTGTATTGTCGAGCAATTGGCGCAGCGCATCGAGTCGACGCGGTTCGTTAGCAAACTCTTGTCCATTTACTTCTTGAAAACAGAACACATCAGCCCGCAGCCGTTCCAACTGTGGTTTAAGCACCCCCATACGCACAAATAAAGACGGCCGTAATTCTGATTTATCATCTAGATTTTCCAAATTAAACGTTGCAATTCGTAATGAACGAGCCATTGAATACCTTACTCCTTTGTCAATGAATCAACGCAAAGGTGCGGGGGGCGCAGAGAGGAAGTAGGCAATTTATGGAGTTATGGAGATCTGCGTAATCTACCCGACCTATGGTCGTGAGTTTGTGGATAAAAAATGATGATGATCGATCTATTGGACAGTATACATGAATTGACTTCGGAATGAGCCATTTGTATACTTGCTGTCCACGCATAGACAAAAGCCCACAACCGCTTGGAGAGAATATGATGCACCCTGCAAACCTTGTTTCGCAATTTCGAGAATCTGTCATTCGTGATATGACCCGCCTTGCTTTGGATCATGACGCGCTTAATTTGAGCCAGGGATTTCCTGATTTTGGTACACCAGAGCCAATCAAAGAGGCCGCTATTCGTGCCATTCAAGATGGACATAATCAATACGCAATTACATGGGGGTATCCACCATTGCGGGCAAAATTGGCGGAAATGTACACAGAAAAATTGGGTTGGAATGTTTCCGCCGCCGATCATATAACGGTCACTTGCGGGGTGTCAGAAGGAATTGTCATTGCCGTTGCTGCTGTTGTGAATCCAGGTGAGGAGTTGATTGTTCTTGAACCTGCTCATGATAACTTTCGGCCTGCTGCATACATGGCAGGCGCTAAACCTGTGCCTGTCCCCTTAGACGCACCAGATTACCGTATTGAGAAAGCTGCCTTACAGCAAGCGGTTTCGCCTAAAACAAAGGCATTGCTTTTGAATACCCCCCATAATCCTACCGGGCGTGTTTTTGATGAAGATGAGGTACAAACGGTAATTGATTTAGTTTTAGAACATGATTTGATTTTAATTACAGACGAGATTTACGACCGCATTTTGTATGACGGCCGTATTCATGTCTCTCCCGGAAGTTATGAAGCGGTGCGGGAGCGCACAATTACCATTGGCGGGTTAGGGAAAACATTTGCGATTACCGGCTGGCGCTTAGGCTATGTGATTGCCCCAGAACCATTAGCCCGTGGCGTGCGTGCCTTGCATGATTACACAACTATTTGTGCACCAACCCCATTACAAATTGCTGCTGAAACCGCTTTAAATCTGCCCGACGAATTTTTTGTAGAGAGTACCAAAGCGTATCACCAACGACGTGAATTGATGATGGATATTTTGCATGAGGTTGGGTTTCAAGCAAATATGCCCGAAGGGGCATATTATGTATTAGCCGATTATACGCAGTTGCCCATCCCACAGGCACAATTAGGGTCGATGGATTTTGCCAAATGGATGACAACAGTGGTTGGAGTTGCGGTTGTTCCTGCCGATAGTCTTTATTCGGTTGCTGGCTATGGTACGAGATCAGTACGTTTTGCATATCCCAAGAAGTTGGGCACCTTGCACTTAGCTGCAGACCGAATGAAACGCAAAATTGGATGATGCTTGCTAAGCCGGGCTTCGACAAGCTCAGCCCTCGTCTTATAAACAAATGAGCCTAACAAGGCACTAAGGTTCGTCCAAGATGGTTCTTACTTTTTGGGCCAATGCTTGTGGTGAGAATGGTTTTTGGATGAATGATTTTTCGTATTCAAAATCTTTGTCGTTCAAAATCTCGTTATCGATATAGCCTGACATGTACATTATTTTTAGATTGGGACAAATTCGTGCCATTTGTTTTCCCAATTCACGGCCGTTTATGTCGGGCATGACAATATCGGTAAGTAGGAGATCGATACGGCCGTTTAAATTTTTGCATACTTCTACTGCATTTGCGGCATCGCTATCTATTACCTTGTAGCCAAACAACTGCAACACATCCCGTGTAATTTTGCGTACCTCTTCGTCATCTTCGACTAGAAGAATTGTTTCTGTTCCTGAAGACATTGATGGTGCGATTGCCTCTTTTTTCTCTTGCGCTTCGGTTGAGGCGATCGGGAAAAACAAAGAAAATGTTGTGCCCTTATTAACTTCACTTTCAACCAAGATATAACCGTTGCTTTGCTTAATAAATCCATGTACCATGGCCAATCCTAAACCAGTTCCTTTATGTCGCTCCTTTGTCGTGAAAAAGGGCTCGAAAATACGGTCAATCCTGCCTGGGTCAATTCCAGATCCTGTGTCTTTGATGATTAAAATGGTATAGGTATTAGGTGGCAAATACTCATTTTCGACATCTTTGAGCAAAGTGTGGCTTAGATGGAATCGTTTCGTTTCGAGGGTGATCGTACCACCATCGGGCATCGCATCTTTTGCATTGATAACCAGATTCATAATCACCAATTCAAGTTGACTTGTATCTGCTTTAATTGGATGGACATTTTCATCAAGTATGAATTCAAGCTTGATATGCTCATCAATAAGCCGATTCAACATTTCCGAGATATTTTGGATGGTATTGTTTAAGTCTATTATTTTGGGATCAAGCACTTGGCGACGGCTAAAGGCGAGGAGTTGATGGGTGAGCTCTGCTGCTTTTTCGCCAGCTTCTTTAATTTGCTGCGCCTGGATATAAGAGACATCATCACGTGGAAGGGCTCGCAGCAGAAGGTCGCTATAGCTAATGATGACTGTCAAGATATTATTGAAATCATGGGCAACACCACCTGCCAAACGGCCAACCGCCTCCATTTTTTGGGCGTGATGCAGTTTTTCTTCGCTTTCTCGTAGGGCAGCTTCAGCTCTTGTGCGTTCTAGTTCGGCAGCTGCACGAGCGGCGAAAATTTGAATTGTTGATTGAGCGATACTGCTTTCTTGAATTGGGCGTTTGAATAAAACAACAATAATGCCGATTCCTTTTCCCTCGGAACTAAAAAGTGGCGCGCCAATGTACCCCTCAATGCCGTTTTCTACCAAGGCAATATCTTTTGGAAAGCGTTGGGCAACATGATCTTCATAGATGCACATTTTTTTGCCTACAACATTTTCGCAAGGAGAATTGGCTAGTCTGTATTCAAAATTGGGAGCTACCTCTTGGTTTGCGTAAGCAGCAATGGTTTTGATAGTTGGTTCACTGCCATTTTTGTGCAATTCACCAATAAATGCTGTATCTGCTTGCAAAACTTCTCCGATGTAGGCCACGAGTGAAGTGAAAAACTCTGTTCCCGTTGCTGCAGAGACACCTTTGGCGATGTTGTAAATAGTATCTTCACTTTGTTTCCGGATGGTAATGTCGGTGTGGGTTCCAATCATGCGTACGGCCGTTCCTGACTCATCACACAAAAACTTGCCCCTTGCTAAAATCCAAATATATTTTCCTGACTTGTGTTGAATACGATACTCTTTTTTATAAATCTCGGTTTTCCCAGCTAGATGGTTTTCAATAGCCAATTGAACGGCGTGACGATCTTCTGGATGAATCATCGTTTCCCACGTTTCATGCTCATCTTGCAATTCATAAGGTGCATAGCCCAGCATTTTTTTCCATTGCGGACTGAAAAAGACGTGTCCTGAGCCTATTTGCCAGTCCCAAACACCATCACCACTCTCTTCAAGCGCAAATTGCCAACGTGCCTCGCTTTCGTGTAGCTCTTTGGTTTGTTGCGCGACACGCTGCTCTAAGGCCTCGTTGAGAATTTTTATTTGCTCATCAGCATCTTGTTGGATTTTGAGCTGGGTTTGCACTTGAGCGCGTAGATTGTGTAAATAGCCGACCAGAATTGCAATGAAATATAAGACGATTACGGCCGTAATAAACCCCCAATTTGTCAACTCTTCGGATATGGGGATGCCTATCATTGGATTTAAAATAAATAAATGCCACAAAATAAGAAGTGTCGTGTAAAGTAAACCAGTGGCTAACCCAAATAACCATGCAGCCAAAAATATTGGTATGATTAAAAATGTTCCCGTTGCAGAGGCCAACATTGGGTAGAGGGCAAAAAACAATAATGTGTAGCCAACAGTAAGCAAGGTTAGTAGCGAGGAACGTTTTTTTATTAGAGAAGATACAAAATTTAACATTTAATGATGTCCAAATAGGTATGAAACAAGACATTATCTTTAGCGTACAGTAAATTAAATATATTTATCTATCAAGTGACTTTAGTCCATTACAATTATTCGTCAAAGCTTATCATCTAGTAGATGGTGATAGTTTATGAAGGGATATCAATTATGAATGATCAACCTCATTATTCCGATATTAGAGAATGGGAAAGTGGTAAGGAACGAATATTACGATTGGCTGTTTTATTGACCTTACCAATAGGGATTGTAGGATTTCGTTATTTATTACGTGCTGGCCCAGTTTTATTCATATTGACCTTCATCATTCTCATTTTTATTGTGTATCAGCTGCTAGATGCAATTCTTCCTCCCGCCATTTACAAACGATTTTATGTACCGCGTTATGATGCGCAACAAATAATAAAAGGGGTATTGGCGCAAAAACAGATACCTTATCAAGAGAAAAACGGCCGTTTTCAAGTTGGCGAAATAAAAATAAGCATTAAATCACATTTGGGTCTAAATTTGCAAGCGAACGGTTGTACCATTCAAATTTCTCCATTTATTGCAGAGGATGAATCGTTTATTTTAAGCCTTTGTGCCAAAATTGATGATGCTTTTGCTCCTAAAGGATTGTAGAAAACTTAATTATTTTCATATCGTCATATTCCTTGTATCATTAGTCTGCGACACAAAATAAAACTTGGTTTGTAGTAATAAGGAAGAGAAGGATGGAAACAAACACGGTTATCGTAGGAGCCAGCGCGGCTGGATTGGCAGTTGCATCCTGTTTACAAAAACAAAACGTTCCCACCATTATTTTGGAAAAAGAACAACATGTTGCTCATGCGTGGCGTAATCATTATGAACGATTACATTTGCATACAGATAGACGTCATTCTGCTTTGCCTTACTTGCCCATGCCCAAAACATATCCAAAGTACCCATCCCGGCAGCAAGTTGTTGATTATTTAGAAACCTATGCCCAAAAATTTAATCTTGAACCATTATTTGGTGAAGAGGTGGTCGAATTAGAACCGACAACGGATGGGTGGTTAACGAAAACCAAAGATCGTGTTTATACATCCCGTAATGTTGTCATCGGTACAGGTTACACAAGGGTGCCTAACGTGCCAGCTTGGCCTGGGCAAGATAGATTTTCTGGCATGATAATGCATAGCCACGACTATGAAAATGGAGCACTTTTTGCTGGGAAAAATGTGCTGGTTGTTGGATTTGGAAATTCTGCTGGGGAAATTGCGATTGATTTATCCGAGCATCGGGCGCAAACAGTAAGTATGTCTGTGCGCAGTGGCGTTAATGTCATTCCCCGCGATATGTTTGGCCTACCTATTTTAACGGTGGCGATGTTCATGGATTATTTGCCCCCCAAGTTGGCTGATATTTTGTCGGTTCCGTTGCTCAAAATGACGATTGGCGATTTAGAAAAATATGGTCTGCCTAAACTACCTTACGGCCCGAATGTTCAGGTACGTCAGGATGGGAAAAATCCATTGTTGGATATTGGCACGGTAAAGTTGATTAAAAACGGCCGTATTAAAATTTACCCCGGCATCGAAAAATTTGAAGGTGATACGGTCGTTTTTACGGACGGATCGGCCAAACCATTTGACGCCATTGTGTTAGGTACTGGTTATAAGCCACAGGTGAATGCCTTTTTGCCCACAATGGACGATCTGTTTGATGAAAACGGGGCCCCTTCCACCAGTGGGGAAGAAGCTGCCCCAGGTCTCTATTTTTGTGGGTTTTATGTGTCACCAACTGGCATTTTGCGCGAGATTGGCATCGAGGCTCAAAAAATCGCAAAAGACATTGCCTCGAAATAACAGACGCCTCAACGACACGGCACTACTATTGCCGTAATCCACGCAAAATATTCCCCGGCAGCATCGGCCCTTCAAAAATCAGCGCTGTATATAACTGCACCAATGATGCGCCTGCATCCAATTTAGCCTGCGCGTCTGCTGCCGTGGCAATACCGCCAACGCCAATGATAGGTAGATTCCCGTTGGTTTGTTTGTGGATATATTTGATGATTTCAGTGCTGTGTTCAGTCAATGGCCGTCCACTTAGCCCGCCCATTTCATTTTTATTGGCAGAAGCCAAACCATCTCGGGCAATCGTTGTATTGGTGGCGATAATCCCGTCGATTTTTGCATCTGTTACGGCCGTTAATATTTCATCTAACTCTACCCATTCCAAATCGGGGGCAATCTTGACGAGTAACGGCCGTTTTTTGATGTTATGTTCCTCTGCTAAACGGCCGTTTTCATCCACCAAGACCGACAGCAATTGATTCAAGTAATCCCCACCTTGTAAATCGCGCAAGCCGGGCGTGTTCGGCGAGCTAATGTTGACCGCTAAATAATCGGCGTAGGGATAAACCGCCTGCATGACTGTAATGTAATCTTGCTCTGCATCCGCCAATGGCGTCTCTTTTTGTTTACCCAAACTGACACCAAGCACAAAGTTGCGCTTTTTTTGACTCAGTTTTTGCAAGCGGGGAACGGCCGTTTCTACACCGCCATTGGGGAATCCCATCCGATTGATCAATGCTTGATCTTCTGGCAAACGGAAAATACGTGGGCGCGGGTTTCCCTTTTGTGGCTTGGGCGTTAATGTACCCACCTCCACATGCCCAAAACCAAGAATCCCCAGACCTTCTGCCACGCGCACATCTTTGTCAAAGCCAGCCGCCATTCCCAGCACATTGGGAAAGGTAAGGCCAAACACCTCTACCGGTTTTTGCTGAGGAATAGCCCCTATAATTAACCTAAAGAATGGCCAACCGACTTCCCCTTGCGCGAATTGCAACAATGTCAACGTTCGTTCATGTGCCGTTTCTGCATCCAGATTCTTTATAACTGGGAATGCGACACTTTTATAAAAATCCATCTTCCCTCTTTACTTTCTTACAATAAAAAAGCCATCTCCAAGATGGCCTTGATTTTTATTTGTTAAATTTGGTGGTTTTCAATGCTTTAATGTTCTAATATATTGCGCAACTTGCTAAGCCAACCTGTTTTTCTTGGAAAAATCTTAGGAAGTATTTGTGCTGAGCTTTTTAAATCGCTTAACAATACTTTTGAAAACTCTAAATCTGTGACAGGGAATTCATACTCAGCTTCATGATAATAATATGTTTGGGGGTTTTCACTTTCTTTCGGAAGTTCAAACCATCTAGCCACATAGCCTTGATGCATGAAGAATACTAAATAATTTTCAGGTAATTTGTAATCAACATTGTTTTCATCAAGCAGATCCTGCAAATAGATTCCGTTTGGTTGAATATTCTTCAAAAAACAATCACTTCCCTGATATACACCTGAATAATCTTTTCCCATCCAAAGTAAATATTGTTTGTAGGCTTCAGGTAAAGAAAACCCTAAACTAATTTCCAAAGAATCGACTTCGCTTTGTGAACAGCCGACAGGTTTACCTTTAAACGGTTTGATGGCTGCACTATAGAAATCTCTAGCTTCTTTCAAATAATCCACGATGAGTAATTAGTAATTAATCGTCATTGAGGTTGAGAACGGCCATGAACGCTTCTTGCGGCACTTCGACAGTACCGATCATCTTCATCCGTTTCTTACCCTTCTTTTGCTTTTCAAGCAGCTTCCGTTTACGCGTGATATCCCCACCATAACATTTGGCGAGAACGTCTTTGCGCATTGCTTTGACATTGGCGCGGCTAACCACTTTGTTGCCAATCGCTGCTTGAATGGGCACTTCAAACATTTGGCGCGGAATTTTATCCTTCAACGCAGAGACTAATTTC
>JBNKHS010000036.1:0-18065 GCA_050290485.1 Promineifilaceae bacterium (SeqCode)
TTTTTATTGGGAACATTTGGCGCTTTTGTCACCGCAATTTTTGCCTATCTTTTGCAATCAATCGTTCCCTTCATCATTTTAACGGCCGTTTTTGTCGTCGGTTTGGCGTGGGATGTTGTCTACAACGAATGGCAAAAAACACGCTGGGACCATGATTGGCCGCCTGTTTTACAGCTAGTCGCTGGTATTTTAGAAGGGTTTTTAATTTTCGGATTACTCTATTTATTTAATTTGGTGAACCCACTGCCACCCATCCACATTTTTTGGCTGCATTATACGGCCGTTTGGATCACCACTTTCATCGCCTCGCAAAGCATCATGCGGATCATCTTCCCCCGTTGGCGCTTTCGTGGTGGGAAAATCATTGGGGACTAGGGGTTAGGGACTAAGGGCTGGTTTTCCTAATCTCCAGCCCCTAAACAAGGAACTTATCATGAACATACAAACCATCGAACATTACAACATTTTAGAAGAAATTGGTCATGGCGGGATGTCTACTGTCTTCCGCGCCAAAAACACGCACAGTGGGCAAGAAGTAGCAATCAAGCTGATGCGAGACAAATTTGCCAACAACAGCAGTGCCCGCGAGCGCTTCATCCAAGAAGCACAGATGGTTATCTCCCTCAATCATCCGGCGATTGTGCCTGTCTATGATTACGGTGAGGTAAACGGCCGTTTGTATATCGTCATGCAGTATATGGCTGGCGGTTCCGTCCGCGACAAACTGCAAGATGGGCCTTTGTCCTTTGATCACGTTTTAACCATTTTAGGTTCAATTACCTCTGCGCTCGTCGCCGCCCATGACAACAACATCATCCATCGTGATGTGAAACCGCACAACATTTTGTTAGATAAGGAGGGTAACGCCTACCTCTCCGACTTTGGCGTCGCTCGTTTGCTCGATGAAGAAGGCCTCGAACAGACGATGACACTCGTCGGCACGCCAGAATTCATCGCCCCAGAACAAGCCGTTGAAGGTGGGCTGACGCCACAAACAGACATTTATCAATTGGGCATCACCACCTTTTTCTTGCTGACGGGACAAATGCCCTTTTCTGGCAGCTCATTGCAAGTCATGCAAAAACATTTGCATGATCCGTTGCCCTCTGCGGAAGCATTAAACCCTTATTTGACGCTAGGTGTGGATCGCGTTTTGCAAACAGCCACCGCCAAAAATCCCGAAGCACGTTTTATCTCTGCTGGTGATTTTTATCAAGCGTTGGCCCAACTCACCGATCAATCTACACGCACCGAAATTTTTGCCCCAGCATGGCACACCACAGCAACAGCAGAGGAGTTTACCTACGAAGAAGTGTCACAAACAGAAGATGCCGCGATTGAAGTGGTCGATATGGAAACACGAAGGAATGCCAAACGACCGTTTGTGCTCGCCTCGGCTATTTTGGTTGTATTAGCGGGAATGATGGCCTTCATGCAAAGCGATATTGCCCCCAACAATGCCACAATTGAAGCCAACACAAATCCTATAACGGCGATTATTCCAGATGTTGTTGTCGAAAATGATTTTGTTGAGGAGTTGATGGCGGATGTAGAAACGGCCGTTACTGCAATTCTGCCAGAGAACAATGATATAGCAACAGAACCCATTAACACCACAGCTGCAACAGTCGAGGTGACCACGGAATCTACTGACACTGATAATACATCTGCTCCTGTCGCGCAACCTGACAACAACCCGCCACCAAATGAAACGGGCAATAATCCACCTCCACCACCTAATAATAACGGGAATGGAAATAGAGGGGGTGAGAATCCACCGCCACCTCCGAATGGAAATGGAGGTCGTAGTGGTCGCGGGGGCAATGGTGATCGTGGGAATGGTAACTAATTGGTTTGGTGTTGAAGCTGAGTCTTTGCGCAAACGATGGGCGCAAAGACTCAGCAACAGATAGAGTCGCCGCTAACTAATTCCCTGCCTGTAGAATCGACTCTTCTTCAACTGATTGATGGCGATACGGCCGTAAATAAATATACCAATAGACCAAACCAACCATCACAGCACCCCCAATAATGTTGCCAATCGTCACCGGCAGCAGATTAACAAAGAAAAAGTTACTCCATGTTAAATCAGCATACATTGTTGCATTAACACCTGCTGCTTGCCAAAATTCAGCCGGTGCTAAATCCTTAATAAAAATGCCGATGGGAATGAAATACATATTGGCCACACTATGCTCAAAGCCCGCAGCTACAAATGCGGTAATGGGAAAGATGATGGCTAAAATCTTGTCTGTCGTTGTGCGTGTGCTCATACATAACCACACCGCCAGACAAACCAGCGCATTACACATAATGCCCAAAATAATCGCCTGCACGAATCCTAAATGTACTTTACCATTGGCAATATTCAAGGCGTTGACCCCAACCGCCCCATTTGCCGACATATATTGTTGACTAAAAAAAAGGATAACGGCCGTAAATATCGCCCCTATAAAATTACCGACATACACAATGCCCCAATTCCGTAATAGTTGTCTTGTCGAGACTTTTTTGCTGGCCCAAGCCATCACAATCAGATTGTTGCCCGTAAACAACTCTGCCCCAGCCACAACCACCAAAATTAGGCCCAGGCAAAAGACAAAGCCGCCTAAAAACTTCACGACACCGTAGGGCATTGCCTCGCCACCACCTGTTGTTACCGTGGTCGCAAAGACAGCGCCTAAAGCAATAAATGCCCCAGCCAAAATAGCCAAGGCCAACATGCGCCATTTACCCAATTGGGCTTTGGCTACGCCTGCATTTTCTGCTTTTTGTGCCATTTCTGCAGGCAGTAATGAATCAAAAGAAATTGTTCCGTTCTGTGCCATTTTTATATCCAGTGGGTAGTTTTCAGCGTTCAGTCGTCAGTGGTCAGTATTCAGAAAACGCAAGTTCTGATTACTGACTTCTGAATACTGATTACTGGTAATTGTTCTATTTAAGTTCTTCCTCTGGGGAACGTACAATCAACATTGCGCAATCTGTGCCACGCAATACCTTTTCGGTGACGCTCCCATAGCGCCAGCGCCGTAACCCAGTTCGTCCATGTGTTGTCATGGCAATCAAATCGATCTGGTTATGGCGTGCATATTCTAAGATGGTTTGAGCCGGTTTCCCTTCACGAACGGCCGTTTTGATCTTGATCCCATTCCGTTGGCAATCATGCCAGCGATTCTCAAGATAAATAATCTCACGTTCATACTCGCCATCCATGTAACGTTGCCCCATACCATGTTCATATGCATCCAAGGTGGCGGCTGCTTCTAAATCGACCAACGACACACCCGTTTGTACTTGCAGTAACGTTACTTCTGTCTCCAGCACCTCCGCCAAATCTAAAGCGTAAGGAATACTCCTTTCTGCCAGTTCTGAACCATCGAGTGTGACTAAAATTTTGTTTAACGGCCGTGTTGAGCGTACAGTTAAGACTGGACAAGGTGCGTGGCGTAATACTTTCTCAGTGACACTACCCATCACCCAACGACCCAAGCCAGAGCGTCCATGCGTAGACATCGCAATCAAATCAACATTTTCTTCTTGAGCAACATCCACAATCACGCTTGCCGGATCGCCTTCTTCCACACAAACTTGCCATTGCACATCTTCTATGTGTCGCCCAAACCCATACCGAATCTGATTTAGATACTCACGACTCGTTCCTACCCCTTCATCAACTGCATACTCTGGTGCATATAAATTAAAGGTTACTGCTTCCGGTGTTGACGGTAAAACAGGTGTATGGATTGTTGGTATTTGCAATAAAATGATTTTGCCTTGTGCTTGTTGTGCCAACGAAACGGCCGTTTGCAAAGCTATCTCTGCCAATGCGGACCCATCTAATGGAACCAAAATTTTCCTAAACATCTCAACCTCTCAAAAGGTAAAAAATCAAAATCTTATGCTCCAAGTATCGACAAAACAGGACCCGAACTGTAGTGACAAAAATCACCGCAATCGTGAAAAACATCACAACTAAATCATGGGGAAGCTAGCCTATGTCATGCAGGAATCGCAACCCAATACACACAAAACAAAAGACCTTTCCCAGTTGAGAAAGGCCATCATATGCAGAACTTATCATTTTGGTTGAACAAAAATCAGTTTGCTTTCACTTCTTCCCAGGTTACCGCATTGTTACGGCGTGGAATGGTTCCCAACTTTGTAGGGACCTTGCCAACAATAGCTTTCGTTATTTTAGCGACATGATCATGACTGGTGGAGATAAAATAGGTAAAACGCTCCTGCGTACCACCGGCAGCTGTGCCCGCCACAAACAAACCTTTAATATTCGTTTCCATCGTGCCAGGATCAAAAACAGGGGCTTTAGCATCTCCCGTTAACGCTACACCTGCACGGGCAAAAAGAGCCATATCTGCTTCAAATCCAGTTGCCAAATAAACAAAATCCGCTTCATGCTTAATTGTCGTCCCATTCGGATGCACACCATCTTCAGTTGTTGCCAATAACACATATTCAGGTGTGATTTCCACAGGAATGGTCGCTGGATAGAAAATGATTTCTCCTTTTTCAAATCGATCTTGCAAATCCCCTGCCAAATGAGGTTTGATGCGCTCAAAATTTGGCTCTGGACGACGATAACTGAGTGCAATTTCTGTTGCACCGACACGCCAGCAGCGCAACGCAGCTTCGGCAGCAGAATTCCGCCCTCCTACAATCAGGATCTTGGTGTGGAAATAATGGTGTGGACCAGGGAAATAATGACTGACATGAGGCAAATCCTCTCCTGGAATATTGATCATCCGTGGACCAGCCATACCACCAGTTGCTAACACAACTTGTTTGGCACGGTATGTTTTTGCACCCAAACGGTGTTTTGTTTTGATGATAAAACCACCAGCTTCTTGAGGGAATACGGCCGTAACGGGCTCATAAACACGTAAGTTGAGATCAAACATCTCCACCAAAGTCCGCAAATACGCCAAATATTGCTCTCCTGTAATTGAACGTTGATCTAAATTATGTACGGGCACACCAGCTAAAGCGACATGTTCAGGCGTGCTAAAAAAATGGGTGTTGGGCGGCCATTTCATGAACGCATCTCCCACTTGGTTTGCCTCAATCAATATATAATCGACGCCAAGTTCCTCAAATGCAATGGCCAGTTCAATGCCAATAGGTCCAGCACCAATAATAGCAACTTCCGTATCTTCACTTTGTAATTTTGACATGCTTCAATCAAATCCTTATGCTCTTACTTCTCGTTACACAAAAAAACAGTCAACAGAAACGGCCGTTTCCATTGACTGCTTTTAATTTACACTGATTTCCATCAAATTCAATGATTACTAATGCATTAAATTAGAATCTATCCAAAAAACCATAGAAAACGTGGAGACCGCAGAGAAAAACAAATTTGTTCCCCATGTCCTCTGTGGTCTCTGCGGTTAATTTTAGGATAGGTCTTAGATGTTCATAGCTCACTAATTTTCAATATCGACAAATGCCGTCATCCCCCAACGAATGGGTAAATCAGTACGGTCATCAAGACGAATGGTTGTTTCATAGACAACATCCCCTCGAGAGACAGATGGCACCAAAGCAACATTAGTTACTTCACCCGTGATCACCTCATCGGGAATCGCATCAAGGGTAACTTCTGCTGTTGCCCCAACCTCAACAGATGCAACGTCCAATTCTGTTAAATCTGTCGTTTGTACCAACCATTCGCTAAAATCAGCAACGGTAACCACAGGGACACTTGGCGCAACCAACTGCCCGACGCTCGTACTAATCCGAGAAATTTGTCCATCAATTGTTGAATGCAAAATGGTACGCTCTAATGCCGCCCTAGCGGATTCTACATTTGCTTGCGCTTGAGTCACGCTTGCTTCTGCTTGCGTAACACCTGCTGCCGCTTGGGTCAAAGAAGCCTCTGCGATTCCTTTCGCCGCTTCTGCTTGTTCAACACCAATTTGAGCAATAGCAACTTGCTCTTCTGACGCCCCAGCGAGAAGTAAGTCAAGTTGTGCCTGAGCGGCATCACGATTGGCAATAGCAACACCAACCCCACCACCTGCTGCACGCGTTTGTGCCGCAGTTGGGCCATCGCGCAATGCATTTAACAACTCTTGAGCAGCATCTCGATTGAGGCGCGCGGCTTCAAGTTGGCCGCGTGTATTCTCTTCCACAGCTCCATATAATGGACAAACTTCACTACCATCGGGCAGTTCAAAACAGGCATCCAAAATATCTTGATATCCTTCCTCAAGTTGGCGTACTTCAGCTTGTGCAGCAGCTACATTAGCTTCGGCAGCAAAAATATCAGCGTCAGACGTGGTATCTAAAGCCACATCACGACTAGCTGCCGCTTGGGACACGCCGGATTCCGCAGCAGCTAAGTTTGCTTCGGCGGCTGCAATTTCTTCTGGCAATGGGCCAGCTTCAGTCAGTGCTAAATTGGCAACAGCAGAAGCAATGACTCCATCTGCTGAATTAACGGCCGCTTCAGCCAATTCCATTTGTTTTTGGGCAGCCACCAAGGCAGCTTCAGCAGAAACCAATCTTGCTTCTGCTTGCGCTAAAGCAATTTCTTGCTGCGAACCGTCCAGACGAATAAGTTCATCGCCAACAGAGACGATGTCGCCTTCTTCTACAAGAATCTCAGTCACTTCACCACCCGATTGGAAAGATAAGCCAACAAAGAACAATGGCTCGACTAAACCTTCGGCAGAAACAAACCCGCCACTTTGCAATACAGGCTTGGTGCTGATTGTTTGTTTACTTACGGCCGTTTCTGGCGCATTTGTTGTTTGGCAAGCAGCCAAGGTCAACAGGACAAAGAGTAAAATCGTTGTTTTGATCAATCTCTTATTCATTTCATTCAATCCTCTATTTCGTATCCACGGTGACAAAGGCGGTCATTCCCCAACGTAAGGGAAGATCTTTATCATCATCCAGCGCAATTGTTGTCACATAGGTCACGTCACCGCGTACCACATCAGATACGGAGGCAATATCAACGACTTTTCCGGTTAACGTCTCACCAGGGAAGGCATCAATATTAATTTCAACCGGGAAATCACGGGCAATAGCAACGACACTCAATTCTGTTAAATCAGTTGTTTCAATTTGCCATTCAGAAAAGTCGGCTAAGGTCACCACCGGAAAACCAGATGCAACCACTTCCCCTTCTTTTACAGGGATTGAAGCAACAATCCCAGCAAAAGGAGAAATCAATGTTTGATCTTCTAAAGCCTTTTGCGCTGCATCTCGACCTGCTTGCGCTTCACCAATTGCCGCTTGGGCTTGTGTAACGGCCGTTTCGGCCACAGCAACCCGAATTTCTGCTTCAGTGACTGCATTTTGTGCTTGCAAAATACCTGCTTCAGCCACAGCAATTTGTTCTTCACGTGTACCAACCAACAACAAAGCTAAATTGGCTTGCGCCGCTTCAACTTGATTTGCTGCAGAAGCAACACCACTATTGGCGGCAACTTGCTGTGCAGTTGTGGCCCCAGCTCGCAACTTATCTAAAGCAGCTTGAGCTGAATTCAAGTTTGCTTGGGCAGCGTTAATTTGTAATTGCGCTTGCTCCCGGTCAACATCATCAGCATCAGGATCTTGGGTAATACCTTGAAATTGACGTATCGTTGCATCGTATTGTGCCTGAGCAGCAGCCAACTGTGCTTCGGCGGCACGGATTTGTGCTGTACTTGCTGATTCTAAAGAAGCATCACGACTACCTGCCGCTTGATTGACACCAGCTTCGGCAACGGCAACACTTGCTTCACTTAAAGCAATTTGCTCCGCTGTCGCGCCAGATTCCAACAATGCCAGTTGTGCTTCAGATGCACTCAGTTGCACTTCAGCGGCTTGCAGCCCAGCGTGTGCTGATAACATACCAGCTTCTGCTGTTTGCAAATTCGCTTCGGCTTGGGTAACAGCGGCTTCTGCTTGTTCCAATGCAAGTTCTTGATCAGTTGTGTCTAACTGTACTAAGGCATCGCCAATAGCAACTTCAGCCCCTTCTTCGACTAAGATTGATTCAATCTTGCCACCCAATGTAAAAGAAAGTTGGGTATCGTTTAAAGGGACAATTTGTCCTTCGGCAGCAACTGTATCGAGGTTCGTTTCGACACTGACTTCATTGACATCTACTGTCTCGGATTCGGCCGTTTCTTCCTCTGCAGGTGCAAAAAATTGCGAGTATGCAAAGTAGCCTCCAATACCAACAACAGCAAGAACAACAATGCCTATAATTAGGCGCCTTATGTTCATATTCGGATTACTCCTTTCATAAAGATTGGTTCAAATCGCACGCTGAAAAATTCACTGAATGCAAATTTCAGGATTTAATACAACTCATGATTCACCAAAAGAATATAAATTATTAACCCAATTGCTTTATTTCTCGCCCATTTTTCCAAAAGCTAGCTTGCAACACAACTAGTGTTTACATAAAACAATCGCTTTGATCTTTTTGTCAAAGTTTGGGAAACAATGCTCAACGATAAATTATACGAATTATAGAATCATAAGTCGCAAATTCCTAAAGTTTTCCGTACTTCAAATTTACACCGAGATTTGTTATTGCATTTCTCGATAAAAACATAAAAGTTTTGGTTAACAAAAGGTAATTTCTGCGTTTTCACAGATGTAATGCACAATTTTCATCCAATTTTATTAAAAACAGTTTTATGCGTTACATTGCTAAGTTTAATGTTTTTTACCCACTTTAGCATAAATTAAAATAAGCATTTCAAATTTTGTTGAAACCAATAAAAATCGCTACTTCCAAATTTTCCCAAAATTACCAAATTTTCCAAAATATTAAGCAAAATGCGAAAGATGTCAATCACTCTTCGTGAACAATTAAGTTCTATTAAGATTCACAAATGTTGAGGGAAGAGAAAAAGTGGTAGCGACCAAAGGCAACTACCACTTATAAATTTTGATTATGACGTTAACTCTGGTCTTCGATAGTTAAGGTAAAATCGGCCGTTTCGCTATTTCCCACTGTTCCCACCTCAAGAATCAAGGTAGCCGTTTGTCCTAAACCAACTTCTTCGAATCCATTGAAAGTATCTGGATCTGTCTCAGCTAATAAAGTCCCCCCTACATCGTAGATACGCAAAATTAAATCTTGCCCGCTATCGCTTTCAAGATAAATGCCAATAACATCATCTGCGGCCAATTCAAGAGTAAAGCTAACCCGTTCACCTGTATTCACAGTTTCACTTCTGGCCTCGCCGACAACAATATTGCCAGCATCGATATTGGCACCAACCAAGTAAGCAATTGCGGCTTGAAGCACCTCATCTGTCTCGCTAAAAATAGAGTCTCGCGTTACTGGAACACGAATGTCAGGGACGACACCAATACCTTCGATGTGAATGTTACCATCAGGGTCCACGGCACGTCCTTGGGTAAATGTAAATTCAACATCCTCAGGCATAGCCACGCGATCAATGCTGCCACCTAAACCAGCGGTTGGATAATGCCCGATAATTGTCGCCCGATCATTCAAGGTAAGGTTGTAAGAGAAAAATTCACACGCGCTGGCACATTCTGGGCCAACTAAAACAACCAATTGTCCATCATAACGCAAATCTTCCGATGGCAAGTAGAGATGATCTTCATCCTCTGGATCCATGTAAAATTCACCGCGTTCATCATCGAAGTAACCTGTATTTCCGGTAACAAGTTCTTCGTCAAAAAAGTAAGCTGAGAGGGCATCTGCCAAGAAACCACTGCCGCCACCATTCTCACGCATATCAATGATAATGG
This sequence comes from Promineifilaceae bacterium (SeqCode), assembly GCA_050290485.1. GTDB lineage: Bacteria > Chloroflexota > Anaerolineae > Promineifilales > Promineifilaceae > JBNKHS01. The sequence continues at coordinate 9,748 of JBNKHS010000036.1, forward strand.
CTGACACCTCATTATCCTTCATCTCGCGGATCATGCGTTCCCACAATTGAGCGCTGAGGAGATCGTTGTCGGAGAAGCTGTAAATACTGACATAGCCCACCCCTTCATCCAATAATTCATATTCAACAGGAAGTTCAAAACCATCACGGGCGGCAATATCTAACCAATAGTTGTAGCTGTCAAGTTCGCTGCTAGCAGTTAATTTAACGGTTTGTTCTGTACTGCTTTCTGGGTTGATGAAACTAACACTAACTTCTGTGCCTCGCGGGAAGCGGGTAGAGAATTGTTGCAAGTCAAGACGTTCAGAATGAGATGTACTGTAGGGTGCAAAATAGGAGACGGTGTTGCTGATATGTTCCGCCATGGGCACGCCATTTACGGCCGTAATTTCCGCCTCTAACTCAATACCCACTTGCTCAGCAGGGCCACCTTCTGTCAAAAATACTACGTAAGATTGCTGTTCATCCGTTTCATGGATGGCAAACCCAATCCCACCTAAAACTGCCTCGCGGAAATCATCACCCACAAATGGACCAGACACATGACCATCAGGAATTGACCAGGCAAAGTCACGCAAAGCGCGTTGGTATTCTAAATCGTCGCCATCCTCATCGGCAGCTTCAAAACGTGGCAAAAATTCCGAGCGCAACGCTTCCCAATCCAGTTCTTTATAATCAGTGAATGCATATTCATTTGCCAGTTGATCAACCAAAGAATTAAACGCTTCTGTGTATGTTTGCTCAGAATAATCAACAAGGGCAGCCCCTTCGGGTTCAATCAAATCAATCACTTGCTCACGGGAGCGATCAAATCTGAAAGGGTCACTGTTTAAATCGACAACTGTATATCCTTGGGGTAAAACAACAATGGGATCGTCCTCGGTAAAAAGCAAGCCATCTTCGCCAAATCCTGAGGGAAATCCTTGTTGGTCATCTGGCGCATAAATCAGGAACTTACCGCCAATAATTTCACGATCCAATTCCGGATCATCGCTCACAATTGTTGAGGCATATGCAGTTGACCAGCCCCCGCCATGCAGATCTCGCTCTTGCAAGAAGGGATCATCAAAGGTATTGTTCCAATAGGCTGGAGCAAACACTTGGATGCCTTGATCTTCTTCCCCATCATTGTCTACATCGCGATATCCACCTTGGGGTTCAATGGGCAAAGCGATTGAGTAGCTAAAGGGAGATTCATAAAAGTCTGTTGTAATTTGTCCCAAGGTTTGTGAGGCAACAGGCATCAGATAATTTTCATCTCTATCAACAAAGCCAGCTTGATCCTCTAAAATGACCAATGGAGCAGCAACCCCTAAGGTGAAAAAGGGGTTGGTATAGGTGACAACGCCTGTAATACTTACTGGACCACCCTCATCATTGACAATAACGGCCGTATTTTCTGCGGGCGTCGTTGTTGTCTCCATTTCCTCAGAATCAGTTTCTGTAGCGTCTGCTTCTGTGGTCGGTTCTGATTCAGGTTCCTCAGTTGGATCTGGTGCTGTTGTTGCTTCCGGCTCTGCGGTTGATGTTGCCTCCACTTGGCTGCTTTCCGTTGGTTCTGGTTGTGTCGTTGGCGTTGGATCTTCTTGCCCACAAGCAGCAAGCAACAAAATAATGAGTAACGTGGTTAGCATAAATGTTAGCTGGCGTTTCATTTCTTCTATCTCTCCATGCTATGTATATTTTAAGATTGAGTGCATATGATTTTAGCCTATTTTGTCAGAAAACGGCCGTTCTTTCACACACTCTCTCATTTCCTAGAATACCTTTTATCCTGTACCAAGGGAACATTCACAAAGAGGATAATTTCTCGTATCATTTAACCAACTGTAAATCATAAAAAAAAGGTATAATTTAAGAGTCGCAAAAACCCAAAAATCTTTTAATAATAATCAGCGACCAATAGTATGAGTGCACCGAAACGATCTCCATCTCCTCCTTGGAGCAATACAAGTAAACGAATAGTTTTATTAATTTTATTTGGCTTTTTCCTGCTTGCTCTTTACCGGTTTAAGTTATTGCTTATACCATTTAGCATTGCCGTGTTAATAGCTTATCTGGTGGAACCACTGGTTAAAGGATTAACCAAGAGAACACCACTTTCGCGAACATGGTCGATTGTTATTGTCTATTTAAGTATCGTGGCCGTTCTCATCTCTGTACCAGTAGGTACGATTACACCATTGGTCATGCAGGGGATTGCCTTTGTTAATTACACCCCAACATATTTACAACAACTCGGTGAACTTTTCCAAGATCCTATCGTCATCACTGAAGGTATTGTTATTCCAGTTGACCAACTCCTTTTAGATCAAGTTTTCAGCTCATTAAGCACCAATTTGGTCACCATTGTGCAAACCTTAGGCAGCCAAACCTTCACCATATTTGGCAGCGTCGCCACCGCGACGCTTTCCACAATAGGATGGATCATTCTCATCCTAATCTTTTCTTTCTATTTGGTTAAAGATCATGATAAATTCTTTCAATTTGTGATCGATAAGACACCAAAAGATTATCACGACGATATTTTTGATTTAAGTGCCTCAATCAGCTTAACTTGGAATGCATTTCTGCGCGGACAGTTGGTACTTTGTTTGGTTGTCGGATTCATCGTCTTTGTGATAGCAGTGGCTTTAGGCTTGCCAAATGCAACGATATTAGCTATTGTCGCCGGGACAATGGAACTAGTGCCAACCTTTGGCCCTATTATTGCCGCAATTCCAGCGGTATTGGTAGCATTTGTGCAAGCGGATACAAGTTGGCTGGGCAGTTTAATGACACCGTTTTGGTTTGCTGTGCTGGTTGCCGTTCTCTACCTGGTAATTTACCAATTTGAAAACTATTATTTAGTCCCCCGCATCATTGGACATCATTTACATCTGCATCCTTTAATTATTTTGGTCGGTGTTGTAGCTGGGGCTAGTTTTGCCGGAATTTTAGGCGTATTATTGGCAGCACCGGTTATGGCTAGTTTACGCCATATTTTTCGGTACGTTTATTTTAAGTTGATCGATCGGCAACCTTTCCCAGATGAGTTCATGCAACCAGAGCCTGAGCGGGAAACGGCCGTTTCGGACGCAACGCAACAAGAAAACAATACACCCGCAAATATAAATTTGGAGAAAAAATGAGCAACAACGAAGATTATGACATGGACATGTTGTCTGAAACCGAAAACTTTGCCATCTGGCGCAGCCCAGATGACGACAACAGCGATATTTATCACATTGAGTTAGGGAGCATCACCTTACATTTAACCGGCGAAGAATGGCATGAGTTCTTAGACTTGATCAAAGTTTTAGAGTAAACAAATGTCAGGTATCAGGCTATTGCTTGCTGCCTGACATGCAAAACAACCAACAGGAGGGAATACGGGATGGAAACGACTCATGCCGATTATAAGTTAATGATGCGCGATATGTGCGAAACAGATCGGCCACGAGAACGATTAATGCAAGTTGGGGCAACGGCCGTTTCGACATCAGAACTACTGGCTATCATTTTACGCACGGGTGTGGGGGGCGAAAACGTACTCCGCCTGGCAGAACGTCTTTTAGCCACGTTCAAAGATTTGCCCGGCCTCTCCAAAGCAACCATCAACGAACTTACCCAAGTAAAAGGCATTGGTCCGGCAAAAGCAGTAGAAGTCAAAGCCGCCTTAGAAATCGGCCGGCGTCTGATGGCCACAGCCCCCCAAGAAAAAGCAACCATTACCTCACCTGCCGATGCCGCCAACCTGCTCATGTCTGAGATGACCTTTTTAGAGAAAGAACATTTACGCCTTATCTTACTCGATACACGAAACGGTGTACTAGCCACACCAACCGTTTATATCGGCAGTCTCAACGCTTCCGTGGTGCGTATTGGGGAGTTATTCCGTGCAGCCCTCAAAGAAAACGCAGCCGCCCTCATCGTCGCACATAACCACCCTTCAGGCGATCCCTCACCTTCTCCCGAGGATATAAAAGTGACCCGCCAACTTGTGCAAGCAGGAAAACTACTTGACATTGACGTGCTAGATCATATTATCATTGGGCGACAACGTTTTGTTTCATTAAAAGAAAGAGGATTAGGATTTGAGTAACTAAACAGTTATGGCACGCAATGAAATTTTACTAAATGGACGTTTAGGGAAGCCGTTCCACCCCTATCATGATAATAACAAACTGATTACGGCCGTTGCTTGGGCACCTTGGTGGAATGAAGCCAAAGATGATGACCCCACCTGGAAAAACAAAGAACCCGTATACGGTCCCTATACATTAGATGATGTCTTAACACAGCAAGTAAGCACACCATGGGGCACGCATGTCGCCGGACTTTGGCAACAAATCCCGTCCGTACCGGGCAATAATTACGAATTTACAGCTGACGGGCAAGCATGGTCTAGCGAAGACGAAGCCCCAGGAAGTCATCTTGAACCGAGTGATGTCAATCTTCAGGTTGGGATTGACCCCACAGGCGGACTTGATCCCAATAGTCCCTTAATCATTTGGAGCGAACCCGTCCAGCCCATCAGCCGTTGGGAAACATGCCGAGTAGAAGCAATTGCCGAGGCATCAATCATCACTGTTTATTTGCGCTCAGCTCCCAAATTACCCAAACGGCAACAATCGATTTTTTGGCATAATGCCTTTTTGCGTCCCATTGGGCGGCATAAACGAGGGACAAACATCGTCGGGGTTGGTGATACCCACATTACGGTAGAACCTGAACATCCTGAACCGGGAGAAACAGCAACGGCCGTTATTTCCAGCAACCGTGAACATAAATATACAGACCTAATCATTACCCGCCCTGATGGCTCGGCTACCTCAGTCATTGCCCGCGGCAAAACAGTTGATACGGATCGTCATATTTGGCGTTATGAATTCAAAACGGACCAGGACGGTTTGTACGAAATTCGTTTTGTTGGTGATAAAGGGGCACGTTTGCTGTCATTGCGTTTGCTGCGTGTGGCCCGCGATGTACAACTTGTCCCCTCTGATTCTTCCCGCTTTGAGTATCAAAAGGTGTATGTGCTGCTCCCGCCCACCGCTGACGTCAAGTGGTACAAAGCAGCGGCAGAAGGGGCATTTAACGGCCGTTATACCATTGGCTTTTCTGCAGATGATGCCGGAATTGGTAACTTCAAATCACGCTATGTGCTTGCTGTCAATCCACATCATTGGCCAGAAGTTTTGACGGCAACGTGGTTTAAGCAACATTATCCTGGCGTGCAATTTACGGCCATTGTTGCCAATGCGCCCGAAGATTTAACTGCGTGGCTAAAAGATTGGATTGGCCCCGATTAGAGATTGGAGATTAGAGATTTCATGACTTCGGCAAGTCGCCGCACACCTTCTTCAATTTGATCTTCGCTGACACCGCTAAATCCCAGCAAAATAGATGGATTGGGTGCAGCGTGTAAGTGATACGGCTGCCCAGCATACACACCAACACCGGCTCTGCGGGCTTCTTGCACCAGTTGGCTTTCATTTATCTCTGCTGGCAGATCAAGCATAATATGCAATCCAGCCGGTTCAGATACATATTCAACCGATTCACCCAAATATGTTTGCAACGCGCCTTCTAAAACTTCTCGCTTTTGCCCATACGCTTGACGCAGATGACGTAGGTGACGTTCAAAGTAGCCCTCGGTAATAAAATCGGAAACGGCCGCTTGCGTTAACGTAGGTGCACCACGATCTACAATTTGTTTGGCTTGAATAAACGGCTTAACTAAGGGTTGTGGTAATACAACGTAAGACAAGCGCAATGCGGGGAACAATACTTTTGAAAATGTGCCTAAATAAATAACATGTCCTGTTTCATCAAGCCCCTGCAAGGCAGACAATGGACGTCCATCGTAACGTAATTCACCATCATAATCATCTTCAATAATCAACGCTTGGCTTGTTTGTGCCCATTGTAAAAGTTCAAGTCGCCTTTGCAGAGGCATGGTTCCGCCGCGTGGAAATTGATTGGATGGCGTCACATAGGCAAATTTTGCCTTGCTATCTGCAGGAATCTGCACTATAGAAAAGCCATGTTGATCAACAATTAACGGCCGTAATTGCGCATTATGCACACGAAACAGGTCAAAGGCATCTACATATCCCGGCGTTTCTACTAAAACTTCATCGCCCTCCACAATAAACAACCGCGCCAATAAGTCTAATGCCTGCTGTGCGCCATTGACGACGACAATTTGTTCCGGCGTACAACGAACCCCGCGCCACTCAGCTAAATAATTGGCCAACGCCTGACGCAGGGGATAGAAACCCGCCACCGAACCATAACGAGAAAGCATAACATCATCCGTGCTTAAATAGCGCGCCAAAAGGCGTCGCCAAATATCATATGGGAAAATGTGAGGAAAAGAACGGCCGAATCCAAAGTCAATTTCTGGGCGCTGCGCTGATGGATTCGTGCGGTGTTGCAAATGGCTCATTCGCTTTCCCCACGATGATAGTTTCGGTTTAAACGGTGTCTCTGTTTCCGCTATAGGTAAAACGGCCGTAACAAATGTTCCCGCTCCTCTGCGGCTTTCCACATACCCCTCATTTTCCAAAAGTTGATACGCTTGCAGTACGGTTATACGTGCTACCTCCAATTGTGCGGCAAAAGCACGTGTTGCCGGCAAGCGGGCTCCTGCATCAATTTGTTGCTGTAAAATGAGCGTTTTTAATTGCTGGTATAATTGCAAATACAAAGGGGCTTCTTGCTTATCGTCTAAATTGACGGACAATTGATTGTAATTCATGCGTTAGTCCTGTATTCAAGGTAAATCCTTGCAAAGTTACGGCTTAAAATTGTATATTGTCTGCGTATAATGGCAGATAACATCAAGACAATAAAAGTAATAACATTTCAGGTTTGCCTGAATATCCTAACAATAATATTGGTAAGTAAACCATTCTAAAAATTTAAACGTTTAACAGACCAAAACCATTATGCCGTATCGAACGACCGAAAAAACACGCCAAAAAAAAGATGCAAAACGAACCGCAATGATGACATCAGCCATGCGTGTTTTTGCTGAGAAAGGATATCATGCTGCCACCGTACGTGACGTTGTTAGTGAAGCTGATGTCGCCATTGGTACATTTTATTTTTATTTTCCTGATAAAGAAACATTATTTGTCCATTTATATGAAGAAACGGCCGATTTTCTATTACAAGCCATCGAACAAGCACTGCGTACCCGAGAAGGCTTAGCTGAGCAAGTTAATCATGCTGTGCAAGCCTATATTAATTTAGCGATTTATGAACCTGCTATTGTTCAATTGTTACTCGTTGGTGGTGTGGGTGCTGTACCTTCGCTTTCTGCCAGACGGCAAGCGTTTCGCAATCGACTGGTGCAAATTTGGGAACGGCCGTTAAACCAAGCCATTCAAAGCCAATCCATTCCTGATCAAAATACCCGCAGAGCCGCTGAAGCAATCGCTGGAGCCCACGACGAAGTTGTGTTACACCTGCTCAATCAAGCCGACCCAGAACTGGAAGCCGCATTGGCAGTTGAAGAGCTAACATTATTTACCTTACGCGCTGTTGCTTATTCTATTCAAACAAGGTCTTAGATTTTTGCGGAAGCTCATATGAGCGATCAACATCAAATTACACAAAATGAGACAGCACCAGAAACGGCCGCTTCACCAACCGGACCACTTGCCCACTCTAAAACCCATTTACGAGAACAAAAGGCATTTGACCTCAGCAAACAATTCGCCCGCCTGTCAGACATTACCAGTTTGGCCGTTTATACTGTGCAGCAATTAGAAATCGAATTTGATTACTATCAAATTGATCTTTTTTTACATAACGACGCCTTTAACTACTCTTTGCCTCAGCTGCACCAAACAAACGACTCCTTGCTTATAAATTTTGCACGCGCTGGACAAATTACAGATGTGAGCACAAAGCACACCCTTCACCTTAAAAACAATCGCAATCTAGTCACAGAAGTTGCCCAAAAACAAACCATACTCGCGATTCAAATGAGTAGTGACAACATCTTTTTGCACAATGAGCACCTTCCTCGCGCCAAATCAGAGTGTGCCATTCCGTTGCTAGATGATAAACAACTGCTGGGAGTATTGCGCCTTTACCATACAGATCGCAATCATTTTGATGAACAAGAGTTACGTGTACTACAAATCGTTGCGATTCAATTGTCGATTGCCCTGGCTAAAGCGGAGCTCTTTGCCCAAAATCAACATTTTCAAAAACGACAATTAATCGTCTCCGAAACGGCCGAATCTTTGCTTAACGTCGCCGATTTGCCGCAATTATGGCCTAAATTACTTTCTGCTGTGCGTCGTGCCGTAGAAGGGGATC
>JBNKHS010000037.1:0-17820 GCA_050290485.1 Promineifilaceae bacterium (SeqCode)
AAAATTTAAAGTAGGACTCCGTGTTCTTTTCTCTCCCTACAAATCATCCCCCTACTTAACAGCCCCAAATAAGATAGGAACAACAGTAAAGTGGTCAGTTGAGCTAACTATGTTAAGATTTCTCAATAAAATTTTCGCAATGCAGGGAAAATCTAATGAGTGTTGATAAAAATTTAATCGTGCAAAAACTGCAAACCAATCGAGACGCGTTACTTACATTTTTACAAAGTTTGGATGAATCAGAATGGGAAACGGCCGTTCAGTCAGAAGACGCAGAATGGGCAATTAGTGACATTGTGCGGCATTTGGTCAATGCGGAAAAAGGAATGACGGGTCTCATTGTTCAGTTTCAACAAGGCAAAGACCCAGTGCCTCCCGATTTTGATCGTGAACGATACAACAAACGCATTGTAGAAAAAACAAAGGATTTAACCCCAGCGCAGCTCATGGCAGCAATGGCGGAAAATCGAACCAAACTATTCGCAGTGATTGAAACGTTAAATGCAGAGGACTGGCAAAAAAAGGGGCGGCACGCCAGTCTGAATATTTACACGGTTGAGGAAATTTGCCACATCATTGCCGAGCATGAATCGCTCCACCTAGCAGACATGCAAAAAGCAGTGGAAGGTTAATTGACAGAAAAAGCGCCGTTGTCTTGTGATGGTAGCCGCTTGAGCAATTGTAATTCATGACGGTATGCTGATTCTAAAAAATTGAGTACATTGGACATACGTTTTGCTTCTAACAAAGATTGCTTGGTTTCTAGTGGGGCTTGAAGAAGTGCGCAAGCCATATAGGCTAAATCTTCAGGATCGAGCGGCACTTGGGTAACATCAAGTTGAACATTGTCATTGGCATGTGCCAGAATGGTAAGGTATTCAACAACAAGTGGATGCAAATTATTTACGGCCGTTTTTAAAACAGATCTATCCTCATCGACAAATGGAAAATCAACCACGTCACCGACCAAGTATGGTTTATCCCGATGTACTGCTTCAATGCGAAAACGGGATTGGCCAATAGCAACGATGAGCAAACGGCCGTCTTCTAATTTCTCCACTTGTGACACTTTTACAGTACACCCAACAGCGCAAGGCTGAACGGCCGTATCAAATTCTGCATTCCCTTTTTTGATCAACACAATCCCAAATGGTTGGTCCTCTTCGACACAGTAACGAATCATCTCTAAATAACGTGGCTCAAAGATATTGAGAGGCATAGGCCAACCAGGAAAAAGAACGACATCTAATGGAAAAAGAGGCATCTCATTCATAATAGAATCCAACACAGAAAATGGTCATCATGATTTCATTATACAAACGGCAGCCAAATCTGGTAACAAACTGCTCATATTCCTATAAAATACCATAAAACAGCTTGACAGTTGAAGACGCGCCAGCGGCAACGTCTCTACAAATATTATTTACGAAGGAGTAAACAACGTATGCAAAATGAAACATATCTTGTAACTGGGGCGATGGGCTGTATTGGCGCATGGATTATTCGCAATCTAGTGCAAATGGGGCATGAATGTGTGGCCTTTGACTTAAGTAAAAACACCCATCGTTTACAACTGACTATGGAACCAGAAGAAATAGAGCGGGTACATTTTGTAAATGGAGACATTACCCAGCTCGATGTTGTGGAAACGGCCGTTCTCAACCACAACATCACCCACATCATTCACCTCGCCGCCTTACAAGTCCCATTTTGTAAAGCGAATCCATCCTTGGGAGCAGCCGTCAATGTTGTCGGCACCGTCAATCTATTTGAAGCGGCCAAAAAAGCAGGAATCAAACAAATTGTGTACGCCAGCAGTTTAGCCGTATACGGCCGTAAAGAAGAGTACGAAAATGAGCTGGTGTCAGAAGCCGATCCACCCAATCCCCATACCCATTACGGGGTTTACAAACAGGCCAATGAAGGCACGGCACGCATTTATTGGCAAGATGACGGCATTGCCAGTATCGGGTTACGGCCGTATACGATTTACGGACCAGCACGAGATCAGGGATTAACGTCTTCACCTACCCAAGCCATGTTGGCTGCGGCGCGGGGCGAATCTTTCCACATCGCATATGGCGGGACAAACGGGTTTCAGTATGTAGATGACATTGCCAAAATTTTTATTCTTGCCGCCCAAACCACCCATTTTGGTGCGGGAGTGTTTAATATTCAAGGTCAGGTCGCTTCTATGCAAGCAATTATCGAAGCAATTGAAAAGACTGAGCCCAGCGTTAAAGGCAAAATTAGCTATGAAAATATCTCCTTACCTTTTCCGGATGGGCAAGATGGAGCAGAATTGGAAAAATTATTAGGAAAAGTACCCAATACGCCTTTAGAGGAAGGAGTTGCCCAAACCATCGCTCATTTCAAGGCAGCATTGAGAAACGGCCGTTTATCTGGGTAATTTCTTTAGCCGCTTATCCATTGTTCGTTGTGTTTCGAACAACAAGTGCATCCAACAACTTCTGTGTAGCTTGCGCAATCTCGTCAATTGCTTCATTAAATGCAGCCTCATTGGCTTGCGATGGTTTGCGAAAGCCGCTCACTTTACGGACGTATTGCAAGGCAGCCTCTTCAACCTCAACGGCCGTTACTTGCCGATCATCAAAACGCAACTTCTTAATACTTCTACACATAAAAGCCTCCATAAAGAAAAAGCGCCATCTATAATCAGACGACGCTTATAATGACTGATGTGTTATCTGTCGCTGACTATAGGAAAAAGAAGCCGATGCCCAAAATCAAATAGACCATCAACAACATCGCCCCTTCTAGCCAAATACTTTCTCCATCCAAAGAAACAAAAGCGGCAATAAAGGATGCCCCCGCAATTGCAGCGGTCTCAAATTGATCAAATTCCAAAGCCATGGGATTACCCAGTGGAATGCTCAATAGAACCAACAATGGCGCCACGAAAAGGGCAATTTGAATGCTGGAGCCAATCGCAATGCTCAAGCTTAAATCCATTTTGTTTTTCAATGCGACTTGAACAGCAACCAAATGTTCAGCCACATTACCAACCAAAGGAATCAAAATGATACCGAGGAAGAATTCGCTCAATCCTAGTTCATGGGTTACAGGCTCAACGGCATGCACCAAAATTTCACTCAAATACGCGATAAAGGCGACGGCAACAATCAAAATGATAACAGCATGTGTCGTCCCCCAATGAACAGGTGCATGTGCTTCACGCGTCATTGGGTCTTTTTCTGCTTCCTTTTCTTGGGAGGTAAAAGAATAAATAATTGTCAATGCATACATCACTAACATCACCAACGATGCCCCAATGCTTACCCCTTCCACACTCGCAAAATCAGGCTCAAGTGTCCAATTGAAAAATGAAGGAATCCCCAAAGCAACTACCGCTAAGATCAAAAGTGTCGCATCAATATTTGCAGTTTTACGACTAAATGTTTGACGGCCGTTTTTCAAACCACCCAACAACAACGAAAAACCTAAAACAAGCAAGATGTTTCCTAAAATAGAACCGGCAATTGAAGCCAACACCAAAGTCGTCAACCCCGCTCGTAAGGCCGTAATCGAAATAATCAACTCCGCCGCATTACCTAAAGTCGCATTGAGTAATCCACCTAGTCGCTCTCCCACCCTTTCCGAAAGAGACTCAGTCGCTGTCCCAATCATACCCGCCATAGGAATGATCCCAATGACAGCCAATCCAAAAATCAAAATGGGATTGCCATGACTCAAATCTAAAACAATTGCAACTGGAATTAACAATGCCATCAAAAAAAGGACAATCCCTAAACCTGTTGTCTCTTTTATCTTGTCAAAAATCGCCATTTAATACCTCTTTATATACATAATTTTTGCTGATTTGGTACAGACTAATCAACACGCTACTCTCCTGAAACCTGCCAATCATAAATTATCCTCACAAATGGTGCAATATTTACACGGTTCCCTCTCGCTAAAAATTACCCTATTTTATGCTCTGTTCTTTGCTTTACCATATATAGTTAAAGGCAAGTGTACACCTATGTACTATAAAACAGGTATTGCAACGCTCTATGATTTGTTGTATTATTACAACAGTCTGTTTTGTTGTATTATCCCGCATAGACTTGTTTGTTTACATAACTATAGGATATAGATTACCAGCTACATTGACGCAGCTGGCGGGTAAAGCAAAAGTATGATCAATCAACCAGAGCTAATCAACATCAAAGGGATTCGTGAAGGTTTATTATTAACCATTGATGACGCCCTTCCTTTTGACAAGATGGTGCACAATTTACAAGTTGAACTGGACAACAAAGAGGCATTTCTACAAGGAAGTGCTATCACGCTGCAAGTTGGATTACGGCCGTTACGGCAAAGCCAGCTGATTCAATTGCAAAAACTATTTGATCGTCATCAACTTCCTTTACGGGCGATACTGACTGATGAAGATGAAACACGAATTGCAGCTCGTAACTTAGGATTTGCAACGCGTTTATCGGGCAGCCAAACAGACCTTGATGGCAACTTTGTGCAAAACCGGGAAACGGCCGTCTCTGAACAACCAACAACCGACAACTTACCGGGTGGCTTGGTTCTCAAAGAAACATTACGCTCTGGACGACGTGTCTTCCATGAAGGAGATGTCGTCGTCATTGGCGATGTCAACCCAGGTTCAGAAATTATTGCGGGAGGCGATGTCATTGTCTGGGGGCGCTTGCGTGGTTTGGTACACGCTGGAGCCATGGGTGATGAAACGGCCGTTATTTGTGCGCTCGAACTCATCCCCACCCAACTGCGCATCTTTGATCAAATTGCCATCGCACCAGATGAAAAACAGAAAAATCCGAAACCAGAGAAAGCATTCATAAAAAATGGGCACATTATTGCCGAGCAGTGGAAACGATAACAACTGAAAAAAATTAACCATGTATAACAAGATTCATCTACAGGCTAGTGCCGAGCACAGTCGAAGCATTTCGCAGACTTCGCAGATTGATTTTCCTTACTTACTGCGACTTTGCGCCTCTGCGCCTCTGCGTGAGGTTGTACTTTAAGGAGATTATTATGAGCGGAAAAGTGATCACAATAACATCAGGGAAAGGAGGTGTAGGCAAAACAACGGTTACAGCCAACCTCGCCGCCGCCTTGGCTATGCAAGGGCACAAAGTCGTTGCCCTAGATGCTGATATCGGCTTACGTAACCTTGATGTCGTTATGGGGCTAGAAAATCGTATTGTTTACGATTTGGTTGACGTGGTGGAAGGACGCTGTCGCCTACGTCAAGCCATGATCAAAGATAAACGCCAATCAGAACTTTACCTCATCCCTGCTGCGCAGACTCGCGACAAGATGGCGGTAAGCCCTTCAGACATGGTTTTGGTTTGCGATCAGCTGCGCGAAGAAATGGATTACATCATCATCGACTCCCCTGCGGGCATCGAGCGTGGTTTCCGTAATGCTATCGCTCCCACCGATCAGGTAATTATAGTCACCAACCCTGAAATTTCGGCCGTACGTGATGCCGACCGCATCATCGGTATTGTCGAAGCAGAAGAAAAAGGACCAGCCCTCCTCATTGTTAATCGCATTAAGCCAGCAATGGTCGAACGAGGCGAAATGCTCTCCATCGAAGATATTCTCGATATTCTTGCCATTGAATTGATTGGTGCCGTTCCCGAAGATGAAGCCATTCTGATTTCTACCAATCAGGGAACACCTGTAGCCATGAGCAGTACCAATGGTTCCAGTGCCAGTCAAGCGTTCCGCAACGTTGCCCAACGTCTAGACGGCAAAGATGTCCCCTTTATCGATCTAACACATAAAGAAGGTCTCTTGGATCGCATGGGCAGATGGTTCAAGAATTAAGGAGGCTGATATGAGTTGGATGGATAAAATCTTTGGAAATAAGGAAAAAAGTGGCGCCACCGCTAAAAAACGTCTGCAAATGGTACTCATCCATGATCGCAGTGAGATTTCTCCGGGACTAGTTCAACTAATTCGGGATGACATCATTGAAGTGATTGCCAAACGCCTCGAAATTGACGCTGATTCTGTAGAAGTAAATATTAACGCTACCGAACGTGAAAGCTTTCTAGTTGCAGAAGTGCCCTTGTTACAACAAGGTGCACGTAAACGGGATACGGCCGTTCAAAATTAAAAGATCGCTCGCCCCACATCGCCAGAACAGGCCACAGATTCATACACCCTGTACTATCTAAGCCTTTGGCTAGTTTAAAAATTATCCAAAGGCTTGTTTTCTTTGTCGCAAAGAGACCGATTGGACAATTCCAATCCCAATATAGAGCGTCAACAGAGAACTCCCCCCATAACTCACAAAAGGTAACGTCAAACCAGTTACAGGTACCAGTTGCAAATTCATTCCCACATTCACAAACATCTGAAAAAAGAGGATAAAAGCCACGCCACTGCTGATCAAAGTGCCAACAAGATCATGCGTACTCAAGGAAATTTTGAGGATACGCCATAATATAAATCCTTCCAAAAACAGAATCGGGAGTGCTCCAAAAAACAATCCCATTTCCTCTACAATAACTGAAAAAATGAAATCTGTATGTTGCACACGAAGATATCCCAATTGGCTCTGCGTCCCTTGAAAATATCCTTTCCCAAAAAGCCCCCCAGATCCAACACTAATTTCAGATTGCACAATATTGTACAAATCTTCTTCATCTGCATTTTGCGGATTGATAAAAGTAGCAAATCGCTCTTGTTGATATGGTTGTAGATTGGGATACAAAACAAGAAGAGAAAGAATGCCCAAGACAAACAAAATGACGAAATGGGAAATGCGCAGTCCGGCTAACCAATTGATGACAAACCAAATCGAGACAAACAGTATCGACATCCCGAAATCTGGCTGTAAAAACACTAAGGATGCAGGAATAAGCATATAAAGCAATGTCAAAATGGTATTCGAAAATCGCGCCATATATTTTCGCCGAGTAACAATAATTTGAGACAAAGATATCAAAATGAAAACGCGTCCGAATTCAGATGGTTGAAAAGCAAATCTGGAACCAACACTAATACAACGTCGTGTAAAGTTACACTCCTGTCCTGACACTAATAGATATATGAGAAGAAGTAATAATCCGATATATATATACCAGTGCATTGTCGCCAAATACCGATAATCGACTAAAGTGAAAAAGAATGCAAACCCGAGTCCAATCACCATCCACATGATCTGCGTTTGTGGGTAGCTTTCCCATGCAGTCACCCCAGAAACAGCACTTCGAATCATCAGCACGCCATATAGGTTCAAGATAATAACGCCGCCAAACAGCCAAATATCAAAATATTTCCATGCAATGCGTGCATTTGCTCTAGAAGGATTAAAAGTACTCATAAATAATAATGTTTATTCTCCATGCATTTCACAAAGAGTCTGAATAGAAATAGATCTTTTTTGAAAATGAATTGTAATCATAGGTCTCATCAACATATTTTCAAAACTTTTTCATTTTCACTCATACATTCTCGCTCTAAGTAACTGAACATCATATCAAAAAGAATGTCAATATCTAAACAGAAGTCTACTTAAAAAGCACTAATGATTTGGTTAAAAAGAGTGAAAACTTAAAACTCATGCGCCAACACAACTATGACTATAGACCTATTTTATCTGTGATATTGGGATCGATATGGCGTGACTATGTATTCATTTTTCTTTGTTGCTCAAATTAACACTCACGAAAAA
The DNA here is from genome assembly GCA_050290485.1 of Promineifilaceae bacterium (SeqCode). GTDB lineage: Bacteria > Chloroflexota > Anaerolineae > Promineifilales > Promineifilaceae > JBNKHS01. The sequence goes on from JBNKHS010000037.1 coordinate 7,688, forward strand.
TTTCATGAAATAGCCCTCTCTTGCAAGTCTAGGCCATTTCATGAAACAAATTTCCTTATATCCTTTACGCTTTTGCCAAGAAACGCTGTTTGCGTTGCTAAAAGTATAAATATATATTTTCTGTTCGTAGTTGCTTGATTAATGTGTCAATTTCAAGGAGTAACGAATTGAATATAGAACAAATTATTAAAGCATGGAAAGATCCAGAATATCGAGCAAGCTTAACCGAGGAACAAGCTGCTGATTTACCTAATCATCCTTCTGGCTCACTTTTAGTTGAAATCGATATCGAACAACTGACTGCTGTAAATGGAGGACATACATGTGATACTAGAGCATGTTTTAGTGATGCAAACTCATGTGGATGGTTCTGCACAACAACCGCAGAGTGTGGTTGCAAGAATCACATTTACAGTTGCGATTGTAGCACAGGTGCTTGCCTCTGTTATGGAGCCTGTGACTAACTACAAAGCATCAGCGAATTTTATTTTTCAGTCGGGCTAGAAAAGCTAATATTTTCCACCTAAACCGAATTTAATTTTCGTTGAACTCAAATATTTTCATTAGGGAAGTAAAATCAAATACAAAACATTTTTTCTAAAACTACGCTTAAATAAGTTGTAGATCTGTGTTTGTTACCTCACTTACATTCTCTATAAATTAATTTAAACATATTTCAGTCAAGCAACTACATAGCCTTTTAAAGGTAGAACAATTTTTGCCACTTTTGTTAGGCAATGAAGTCTTGGCAAAAACCAGTAAAAAAACATGAAGTTAAAATGATCAATCAAATATCACCATCATATAAAAAAATAAATTTAGAGGAAAAGGCTGCCTTTTTGCACGAAAGAAAGGTGTTGGCTATTAAGCAAAAAAATACAATTGACACATTAGAAAAAGCGCGTGAATGGCAAGATGGCATGCAGGCCGACAATGAGCTCATGTCAGAAAGGCTACACAATATTGGTTTATCATATGATGAATTTTTGCAAATTTTAGGTGCTGATGAAAGTGAATTACGAAATCATCAAAGTTCCAATTGGTTAAACTACCTAAATGAAATTATTCTTGGCAAACATGACAACCAAACTATCCCCAAAATATTTGTTGAGTTGTCACCAGACGGTACAGTAAATCCAAACCTATTGCCCTTTGAAGGGTTTCTTACCCCATTTTTAAAAAATGCGTTAGCCCACCTAAACAAACGAATCTTACAGTTAGAAATAAATCATGAAGTCCCAACACCACTCCTCAATGAAAGTCTATATCTTAATTTAGCTCAAAACTTGGGCAGGAAATTACTAGATGCCGCAAGCCGAACACTTGTGCTTGAATTAAACATTGCCAGGTTAAAAGGCTTGCTAATTGGGGAAACGCCTCAAGAACGATTTGTTTACTTTTCAAAATTATATTTAAATCATCCACAACTCTTCATTGAACTTCTTGAAGAGTATCCTGTGCTTGCCAGATTACTTGTTGTAACTTCACAACATTGGGTCGCAGCAATGGCCGAATTTTTTGAGCGTTTATATAAAGATTGGGATGTCATTACACATCTCTTCAATAATGGGGAACCTTTAGGCAAGCTTATTCACATCAAAGCTGGAATCTCCGATTCTCACAATAGGGGAAGAAATGTTATCCACTTATGGTTTAACAATGGTTTACAATTAATCTACAAACCAAAGCCCCTTGGTATTAGTGTAAAATTCCAAGAACTAATCGTGTGGTTAAATAAAAACGGATTGCCAATCAGCCAGCGCCCGATAAAAATTTCCGACCATGAAAACTATGGATGGGTTGAGTTTATTCAACCCATCAGCTGCCAATCAGAAAAAGAAATCAAAAGATTTTATTGGAGACAGGGGAGTCATCTTGCCTTACTCTATTTGCTTAATGCAGTTGATTTTCATTATGAAAACTTAATTGCACACGGTGAATATCCAATATTGGTAGACTTAGAAGCTTTGTTCCACAATGACATTAATATGCCAAGGGAAAAAGATGTTGAGAATAGTGCCTATTTTAAGGCATGGCAAATTCTCAATCAATCTGTGTTACGTGTTGGTCTACTACCACAACCAGTCTTCAGTAAAGACGGCCGTAAAAGCTTTGATATGAGTGGGTTAGGGGGATCAGATGGTCAAGTATTGCCATTTACTAACCCAATGCTACAAGCTGTACACACAGATGAAATGCGATATGAAAATAAACATGGCAAACTTATGGGAGGGAGCAACCTCCCAGAGTTAAAAAAACAATCAGTGGATGCCACACTCTTTACTGAAGACATTGTCGCGGGCTTTAAAGAAACATTTGATCTAATCATTCGTAAAAAGGACAAGCTAGCAGTCAAAGTTGAAGGTTTTGCTAATGTCTCGGTCCGTCAAGTTCTCAGAATGACACGCCAGTATGGAATGTTATTACAGGAAAGTTATCATCCTGATTATTTAAGAAATGGTATATCTCGTGATATGTTGTTCGATAAATTATGGGCACAAGTGGCTGTTTCACACCCTTTCTTGCGCGTCGCGGTTCCCTCAGAACACCATGATTTATTGTTTGGCGATATACCTTTTTTCTCTGCAAAGCCAAACCAAACAGGCTTATGGGACAGTCGGCAAAAGTATATCCCAGATTTTTTTAACTCAAGTAGTCTTGTCGAAGTCCAAAAAAAACTAAAAAACCTTAGTTTTGATGACAGAGATCGCCAAATTGATTTTATTCGCAAGGCAATGATTTCGCTCAAAAAAACATCGCCCCACCATGAACCTATTAAATTTTCTGATATTAAACTTGTTACACAAAACAATGAAAAATCTTTGTTGCTCGAAGCAGCCCTCAAAATTGGTGAATATTTACAAGCCGAAGCAATTTGGGGGACAGAAGACGCTTGCTGGATAGGAGTTAGTGTTGAAGAAGAAGTCAACACTATGCAATGTCAGTTATCACCGATTGGCACGTCCTTGTACCAAGGTGTAGCCGGACTGGCATTGTTCTTTGCTTATCTTTCTGAGATCACCCAAAGAGATGATCTAAAATCCTTAGCTGTTGCAGCACTATACCCTGCAAAAAAACATATGCTAGCAGTACAAACATCCGACTATCTAGGAATTGGAGCCTTTACTGGTCATGCTTCATTAATATACAGTTGTCATCAACTTGCAAAGCTTTGGAATGATGCAACCTTATATCAAAGCGTAACAGATAGCCTAGCCGAATTTGAAAAATTGCTCAGTGATTATGAGGGTAATGATATTTTAACTGGGGAAGCTGGCGCTGCCATTGTTTTATTAAACCTTTATCGTGACACTAAAAATCCCAAAGCTCTAGAATTGGCTACAAGATGTGGTCAAAATATTCTCAATAACGCTTTAGAAATGGATGGCAATGGCTTTGCCTGGAAAATACCTGTTGCAGAAATCCCCCTAGCAGGTTTTTCACATGGTGTTGCCGGAATTGTATGGGCATTATTAGAACTAGCAGCTGCAACTGGTAATCATCGATTCCATGATATGGCATGTCAAGGACTTAAATATGAACGGAGCTTATATCTACCCCAATATAGGAATTGGCTAGATGCACGGGATATGGGAGTCACGACAACTCAACCGCAGACAATGCTTGCTTGGTGCCATGGTGCACCTGGGATTTTATTAGGCCGCGTGTTGGGTATACCACATCTGGATGATGAATACATTCGAGATGAGGTTGATATAAGTGTGAAAACAACTATGAAAGAAGCCCATTTAGCTGGCAGTCATAGTCTATGTCATGGAGCTCTAGGTAACGCAGAAATATTACATTTTGCCGGTGAGAGACTAAATAAAAGCGAATGGAAACAATTTGCACTTAACCAAGCAAACCAGGTTGCAGCTCAGGTCATGGAAGGTAATTGGTTGTGTGGCGTACCATCACACATAGAAACACCGGGATTAATGCTTGGCCTCTCAGGTATTGGAACATCGCTTTTACATTTTAGTTCACCACTTCAGGTACCTTCAGTTCTACGCCTACAACATATTTAATATGAATGATAGATTTGAACATTTCAGAACAACGGCAAAGGAACATTATCATCAACGATTTTCTCAGGAAGAGTCGGTTGAAGTTAGACTACCACCATATCGTTTCATAAATACACTGTGGGTTATTTTAGGAATACTTGTTATTGGGGGAATCTTATTATGCTTTCTCCCAATACCTTCTTACGCATATGGTGTTGCAATCGTTTTAGAAGATTCAGCAAAAGAGCGATATCCGATAGATGAACCAGTTGAAATATTCTTGCACGCCCAATACGATGGACAAATACAACCCGGTCATATTGTTATTATTCAACTTCCAGAAAAAAGTATTAAACGAAAAATTTTGTATGTTGAAGAAGATTTAATTGAGACAGAAAACCTTCAACAAATATATGGCCTTGATTTAGAGAAATTTGAAGCATTTCCTCAACCTGCCGTTGTGCTTGCAACAGAGTTAAACACTGTAGAAAACTTATCAGGTACGCCCTCTTATTATGAAGGCGGCATTTACAATGTACGAGTTAAAGTTGGAACTCGTAGTTTTTACTGGCTACTGTGGGAATTAATATAATCAAATCATTTTGCGATTAACACCTTGTTTGCGATCTAAACTCAACTAGATTTACCTTAAATCCCATTACCAAAGGGGAAAAACAAAGAACCCATGTTGCTTGAAGCGCTTTATAAAAGACATATACAATTTCAAAGATCCATAACTAATATTTGGCAAGTTGCTCGACCTAAAAGAATCAGAAGACGTGTTCCAACAGTATTACAAATGAGCATGATTGAATGTGGACCTGCATGCTTAGCAATGATATTAAATTACTTCGAGCATGGAATTCATCTATCTGAAATCCGCCAACAATTCAGCCTGGGTAGGGATGGAACTAATGCACATGATATTGCAAAAGTCGCTCAAAATTACAATTTAGATGTTAAAGCATATTCAATTGAACCAGAACAATTGAACCAAATCTCCTTACCAGCTATTGCACATTGGGATTTTAATCATTTTGTAGTCATCGAGAATGTAACTGCGACGGGGGTTTCACTCATTAATCCTGCTTCTGGCCCTCAAAATTTATCGTTCGCTGATTTTTCTAAAAGTTTCACAGGGGTAATTTTAACTTTTAAGCCAAATAAACATTTTCAGCCAAGTGTGCAAAGCAAAACACCATATTGGATAAAACAGTTTACAACGTTAGCTAGTAAGCCGGAAATTTCAAAGCTATTTAAGCTAGTTTTAGCTGCGTCATTTATTTTACAAATTGCTGGACTAGGGAGTGCAATTTTAACACAACTGCTCATTGATCAAGTATTGCCATTATATATGGATGACATTATGTGGATCTTGATGATAGGCATTTTAATATTTGTTTTTTTTCTTGGGATCACACGATATATAAGGGCTATTTTACTCATTCATTTACAAACACGTGTAGATGTTCAAATGATGCTAAAGTTCACTGAACATCTATTTCTACTTCCCTTTTCTTTCTTTCAGAAACGTTCCAATGGCGATCTATTAATGCGGCTAAGTAGTAACAATGTTGTTCGGGAAATAATGATGAGTCAGACTTTATCAATTTTTCTTGATGGAAGTCTAACAATTGTTTATCTATTTGTGCTTTATCTATTGTCTCCAACGTTTTGGGGGCTAACAATGGTCTTAAGTCTATGCCAAATTACTATCCTAGGAACCACTGCTCACAAAGTTAATGCCTTAACAGAGCAGGATTTATTGGCACAAGCAGAGTCGCAAAGCTTCTTAGTAGAGTCTCTTGCTGGCATGAAACAGTTAAAAGCAATTGGTGGAGAAAAAGAAGCGTTTAATGTTTGGACTAATCTATTCTTCAAACAATTAAATATTTCAATTAAAAGAAATCATATCACATCAGCAGTGGATACAATTATTTATTCTCTACAACGAGCTACTCCCCTATTGCTCATTTGGTTAGGGATAAGTTTAGTAATTAGAGAAGATATGAGCCTCGGTACTATGTTTGCATTGATCGCGATCGCCAGCGCCATCATATCTCCTTTAGCAGCCTTGGTAGCAAATGGACAACGTTTGCAAACAATAGGGGCACATTTTGACCGAATTGGTGATGTTATTGAAGAGGCACCAGAACAAGACCCAACACTAACAACAATCAATCACAAAATTAAAGGGAAAATTGAAATCCACAATATGAGTTTTAGATACACAGCTGACAATTTTGTACTAAAGAACATTTCGCTTTCAATCAATCCTGGAGAGAAAATCGCAATTGTTGGAGAAACTGGTTCAGGAAAAAGCACACTTGCTATGCTTTTATTAGGTTTATACGCTCCTAGTCATGGTGTAATTCAATATGATGATATATTACTTGACCAAATGAGTTATGCATCATTGCGGAAACAAATAGGGATTGTATTACAAGAGCCATTTGTGTTGAATACATCTATACGCAAAAACATTGCTTTTGGCAATGATAATCTGTCAATGAATCAAGTTATGCGAGCTGCCCAACTGGCCTGCATACATGACACGATCATAAATATGCCAATGGGATATGAAACTATTGTAGCGGAAGGTGGTTCAGGTTTATCTGGGGGACAGTTACAACGTATAGATATGGCACGAGCGTTGGTCAACAATCCAAGTTTGTTGATTTTCGATGAAGCCACAAGCCATTTAGATGCCGCAACCGAAGCTGCTATTTATAACAATTTGGATCAACTGAAATGCACACGGATCATCATTGCGCATCGTTTAAGTACAATTCGCAACGCGGATCATATTATCGTCCTTAAAGATGGAGAGATCATTGAAAGCGGTAAGCACACTGAACTTATAAGAAATAACGCTTATTATTCTCATTTATTAAAGAGTCAAATGGATTCTTTAGAAACGGCCGTATCAATCTAACTAACGTAAATGAGCTTAATTCGTTCGTAGGTTATGGGGAATCCTATTGATCACACTTTTTATCGCCATCAGCTTTGATGTGTCATCAGAAACAAGAATTGGTTTCCAAGGGTGTCACGATTTCAATCAATCGTGACACCCATTTAATTTAAATCCCACATAAATTTGTCATCCACAAAAATAATCTTACAATTCCTTGACCATACTAAAAAGTTGAGGTCATTAATCCCCTATGAAACATGTAACTGGGTTGCGTTGCGTTATTTGTGGTGAACTCTATCAGCCAAATGACGTCCAATATATATGTCCTAAACATGGCAATGAAGGCATTCTTGATGTTGAATATGATTACAAAAAAATCGCCAAAGAGAACATTGCCATTGAGCCTGATCTAAATCAAGGCATGTTTAATTATCGGTCTTTATTGCCAATCAAAGCAACAACACCTTTTCCGCCATTAAAAGTTGGCGCAACGCCACTTTATGCGGCCCCAAGATTGGCAGAAGTCAATAATGTCGCTGAAGTTTGGATCAAAGATGACGGCCGTAATCCGACAGGCTCTCTCAAAGATCGCGCCAGCGCCATTGCCATCATGAAAGCGCAAGAGATCGGGGCCGAAATTGTAACCACAGCCAGCACAGGAAACGCGGCCGCTGCTCTTGCCGGATTAGCGGCTAGTGTTAGGCAAAAAACGGTCATCTTTGTCCCTGCCGCTGCACCCCCTGCAAAAATAGCGCAACTACTTGTTTATGGTGCAAACGTTTTATTGGTGGAAGGCACCTATGACGATGCCTTTGAGCTTTGCCTCGAAGCAACTCATGAATTCGGCTGGTATTGCCGTAATACAGGCTATAACCCATACATGGCCGAAGGCAAAAAGACAGTCACCTTCGAACTCTATGACCAGCTCAACACCCAGTCCTCAGCTTCCAATCCCCACCCACCAATACTTCAGCAAGGCTCAGCACAAGTCTCTCACATTTTCGTCTCCGTAGGTGATGGGTGCATCATTTCAGGTGTGTATAAAGGGTTGAAGGATTTGATAGGCATTGGACGCCTGCAAAAGATGCCCAAGATCATCGGGGTTCAGGCAGAAGGTTCTAGCTATCTATATGAAGCATGGCGCAATGGAGAAGATGTTTTGCACAAACCACCCATCAAGGCAAACACGATAGCAGACAGTATTAGTGCAGGGTTGCCACGAGACCGAATAAAAGCAATGACGGCCGTTTCGCAAAGCAATGGCGCATTCATCCAGGTCACTGACTCAGAAATTCTGGCGGCAATTCCCCAACTAGCTCAAGGCAGTGGCGTCTTTGCTGAGCCTGCCGCCGCAGCCACCTATGCCGGCTTGCAAAAAGCAGCACAAACAGGGCTTGTCGGTAAGGAAGATCGTGTCGCCCTGATTATTACGGGAAATGGGCTAAAAGATGTAAAATCAGCCATGCAAGCAACCGGCCAAGCCAAACAAATACCACCCACATTAACGGCCGTAAAACAAGTATTGAAGGAGATCAAAGATTAGAAAAACGGGGTTCAGAATCTAAAAAGCATGATGCATAACAGGTGAATCTTCACGCAACACGTATCACGCATCACGCCTCTCATTCCTCAATAACTAATCTTTTTGCTTATGAAACCAACCTTATCAATCGTCGCCCCCGTTCATAATGAAGAGGCAGTTTTGCACGAGCTCCATCGTCGTGTCAGTGAAGTAATGGACAGCTCAGGCGAAACATGGGAACTGATCCTCGTCAATGATGGCAGTACCGATCGTTCTGCTGAAATTATGCAAGAACTGAACGAAAAAGACGGCCGTGTTAAAGGCATCAGTCTTTCCCGTAACTATCGCTTTCAAATCGCTGTCACCTGTGGCCTCGACCACACCCAAGGCGACGCCGTGGTTCTGATCGACGCCGACTTACAAGATCCCCCAGAAGTGATTTTAGAAATGATCGCCAAATGGCGTGAGGGATATGATGTCGTCTACGGTGTACGCAGTGACCGCGAAGGTGAAACTCTATTCAAAAAAGTTACCGCCGCCGCTTTCTATCGCATTATCAACAAAATAACCGGTGTCGAAATCCCCGTAGATACAGGAGATTTTCGACTTATGGATCGGCGTGTAGTTGATGCTATTGGGCGCATGCCAGAGCGAAACCGCTTTTTGCGCGGCATGGTCAGTTGGGTCGGATTCAAGCAAACAGGCATTTATTACAAACGCGCCCCCCGCTTTGCTGGTGAAACAAAATTCACCATTCGCAAGATGACCAACTTTGCCATTGATGCCATCACTAGCTTCTCCTACTTCCCCCTACAATTGGCAACCTACTTAGGCTTCTTCTGTGCATTTCTCAGTGTATTTGCCATTGTGCTCGTCATTGTCTTACGCCTTTTTGGCCCAGCTGATCCACTTCTTGGGCAAGCAACCACCCTAGTAGCCGTGTTATTCCTCGGCAGCATCCAACTTATCTGTCTCGGCATTATTGGGGAATACCTGGGTCGCATTTATGATGAAGTCAAAGGACGGCCGTTATATCTCATCCAACAATCTTGGGGCATAGAAGAAGTTAAACAGCCTCAAAAATAAACAACGAGTAATAGATAGTAAATTTACAATAATCCGTTGCCCGCCTCTACAAACTCCCCGGCACTTTGAAAGTACCAGGGAGTTGTCAAAACCACCTGTTCACACATCTGCAAAAAAACAGAATGTTAATCTTTGTAAAAATTGCCCACGACAACAAAATTTGTTGTGATAGAATTAGGCCGTTTGATTAGAATTCAACAGCTATGTGAACGGTTAACAGTTAGCAATCGGTTTGGCGAGAGTGCTTTCTTTTTAATCATTCACTCCCCCAAGTCAGCCTGCCTCCTGCAAACTTTTCACCCCAAAATGGAGCCTATATGGCAAAAAGACCCGCATTACTTGCCCTCGAAGATGGTACCACTTGGCCTGGCATCGCTTTTGGTGCGATTGGCACGACAAGTGGTGAAATCGTCTTCAACACCAGTATTACTGGCTACCAAGAAATCCTCACCGACCCCTCCTATCACGGCCAAATCGTCACCATGACCCAACCTCATATTGGCAATTACGGATGCTCCCCAGAAGATGACGAGAGCAACCGAGTATGGGCGGCTGGATTTGTAGTACGCAGTTTAAGTCCTGTTGTCAGCAATTGGCGCGC
>JBNKHS010000038.1:0-17749 GCA_050290485.1 Promineifilaceae bacterium (SeqCode)
GGTGAAATTGGGGACATGACGGAGTGCTGGAACAGAAAACAGCAGACGTAAGCTAAACAACTGCCATAGGCTTATGGCGCACAAACTGGAAACAATAAACCATCAAAGGCTAAACGCCACTTCACGCTCCTTTATCCAAGGGTTCGGTCGCACAATCACTAGCTAAACAACTTAGGGTTAAACATTGTGAGGGGTGGGAGGGGGGTGGACGAAGTGCATTTAGCTTCTTACCTCCGGGTTCGGGAGGATGATGCAATCATCTAGGGAGGGAGGGGGGTGGACGAAAATCCTTATTTTTGCTTATTTTGGTGACAGCTTCAAAGAGGTCAAAATGGGGCTGTCACCAAATTATTAAGAGATTTAGCCTTTTTTGCATTTTAGCTGATTTTGCTATTGCCTAAACAGAAACTTGGTGATAATATGCCGGAAAGGAACCGAGGGAAGTTTATGCGCGAAGCAATAAAAGGCACAAATTTATACGTCCGAAATTTTGGGCGTGGTCGGAGCCGAATCATGTTTATTGAGCCAGAAAAGCTGACTGATTACGCTCCAATCAGGATTGAAGGTTGTTCCGTTGTCTTATTTAATGCTTCCGTTATTCCAGACTTGGCTGCTTTTTTTGAAGAAGCAGATTCACGCCCAAAGAGAGGCAAGGCCATTGCTGGTGGTATTGGCTCCAGTGCTGATGAAAGCTTGAAAAGATTTTTGAGAAATTTGGAGAAGTAATTCTTCGGAAGAAGTTTTTTCAGATGTTCATATGTCCATCAACATTACGTTGACAGACTTAAACTGATAATGAGTTAAGCCGTTTTAAGCAACGGTCATCTTAAAACAAAAAAATCCAACCACCCTACGTTTCGCAGACCCAAGGTGATTGGATTAAAAAATGAACCTTACCAATTGAATAGCAAGGATTATCAACATGAAAAATGTCGCGATTTTTCTTAGTGGGCGGTACAAGACTCGAACTTGTGACCTCTACGATGTCAACGTAGCACTCTAACCAACTGAGCTAACCGCCCTTGCGAAGCAGAATTATACCCAGCTTCTCTCGCACGTCAATAGCTTTCTCATAATGTAAGGTTGCCCTTAGAAACGGCCGTATGGTATAGTTCACATCATTGTTATGACAACAAATGATTTACGTCTTCGTACAAATACAGGGTAAGAATCATATTGAAAAGTCTTGGATCTTTATTAAGTATCGGCTGGGTTAGAATCTCCCTTGCCTTCATCCTATTATGTGGTGTAGGTTGGTATATTAGCGATAGTGTGGGCGTCGGGTTTGGTTGGTTGGGAGCATTATTTTGGGTTGTCATCGCTACATTTACAGCCACCTTCGGGATTATTTATTTTGCTCAATTTTTAACGCCTATTGCTGGTGACGATGGCTGGTGGAAAGGATTATTTCTCATCTTTCGTGCATTCAGTGCCCCTGCCCCACAAAATAGCCGCACCATTATTGAAGAAAAGCCAAAAAAAGGTCAGCGAGGACAAAGGAGAAAAACGGTTGTCACTCCTGTTCATCGAAATCCAGATGAACCGCCACCTAGCTTTAAAACTTTACGGGCTGGTATTTTGCGCACATTTCAAGTTTTTGCCCTTGTCCAAGGGGGAAAATTTGCGGGGTCGCGGGGACCTGGCTTTGTCACCCTGAATGAGAATGAAAATGTTCGCCATGTTATCGATCTCCGTGTGCAAAAACGAGATGAGAAAAAAGTGCGGGTTACAACTCGCGATGGGATCCAAATCGTTACCAGCGTTTCCGTAACCTTTCGCATTAAACAAAGTAGTCGTTTGCATAACAAACATACTCTTTATCCATACGACCAAAATGCTATCTTCCAAATTAGTTATGCCGACGCGATTGATGATCATGGCGACACCTTGCCATGGCAAGATAAAATTGTTCCACAAGCCATTACGCTGATCTCTCAAGAGGTTAGTAAATTTGCCCTCAATGAGTTAACACGATTGGAAGGTGGTGTTTCACATGTTGACGAGATCAATCGCATTGTTAGCAAAGAGATGGTTGACAAGTTTGCCCTGCGGGGCATTGAAATAATAAGTGCGGGCATGAGCACTCCCGTCTTACCATCTTCAATTCAAACTCAATTTATTGCGGCTTGGCGTGCAGAATGGCAAGAAAAAATCAATGAAAAGGTTGCAGAAGGGGAAGCCCAAGCTTTAAGACGACAAAAGCAAGCACGCGCACGAGCCCAGATTGAAATGATTGATGCTATTTCACGCAATCTCAATACGATGAAACGCGAAGATGATTCTGAAATGGTGGAAATCTTGACCTTGCGTATGATTGAAGCGTTGGAACAAGCAATTACGTCGGGCAAGGTTAAAGCGGAAGTACCACAACAGATCATGGCAAATTTAATCGCCGATACCTCCAGATATATGCGTAGCGCCGCCGAGGATTCGTCTGATATTGCCTTCGATGTACCACAACCACCTCAATTCAACTTTTTGCACCAAACGGAAGAAGATAGAGACTCAGACGAAGCCAATGATGAAGAGGGGTATGAAGCGGCATGAGTTCTTTCCTGGATCTTTTCAATCGTTCACCTCGCCCACCTACCCGCGTTATCAACAGTGATGAATGTCAATCAACAACGAAAGGAAATGGGATATTTAAACTTTTCCTGATTGTCATGATGTTGGTTTACTGGCGGTTTGCAGTTGTGGTTGAACGAATCGATTTGGCAGAACAATTTGCAATGAATTATCCTCTTTTAGCGCAAATTCCTTTTGCGCTTACCATCCGAGAGATGCTGTCTTTGCAGGTTTTGCGTCATCTGATTCCTGTGATTGTCGGCTGGTGGCTTGCTTATGAAGCGGCCGTTTCTGTGGTACAACATTTATATGATTTGCCTGATGCCAGTAGCGGTCGGCGCTTTTTGAGTCGATTGCAATCCAGTTCTGGTGGGGCAAACAGTACCCCACTCATTATTAATCCCGACACATTGATAGACGATAGAGGGAAGTCTGTCTTGCTGCGCGTTGGTGGCCCCGGCAAAATCAAATTACCAGCAACATACGTTGGCGTTACAGAAATGAATGATCGCTTTTGTCGTATCTTACCGCCGGGGACAAGCACATTGCACGCCTTTGAATATCTGCATTCCGTTTTAGATTTGCGGCAGCAGGATCGCTTTAAGCAAATCGTCTCATTAACATCACGCGATGGTTTAACTTTTAGGGCTTCAATCAATATTGTCTACCGTCTAAAAACAGGTGCCCCACCTACACAACAAAAACCGTACCCTTATGATCCGGAAGCGGTGCGTACAGCTGCCTATACACAAACTGTGGTCGACAATGAAGGGTCGGTACAGAGCTGGGAAGGTGCGCCATTAGGTATGGCCATGGGCATTCTCAATGGTATTGTTCGACAATACTCTTTAGACGAAATCTTTTTCCCAAAACGTAAAGAAGATGCTTTGTTTGAAGTGATTCAAAATGAGTTTAGACGCAAACTTCTCAATGGCTTAGCAAACATTGGCTTGGAAATGCTAGAAGCACATGTTGTTAATCTGGAATTGCCTGAAGAGATTAAAGATTTGTATGTAGAGTATTGGCAATCTGTATCGGAAACAGATATTAAACTACGTCGGGTTGAAGGGGATGCCAGCAAGGTCGAAAAGTGGGAAGCAGCACGTGCAGATGCTGAAGAAACGATGATCGATGCTATCTTGGAAGGCATCAACAAAGCACAACAAAGTGGCGTTACGACCAATGTAAGTGAGGTGGTTGCTTTACGCCTGGTCGAGGCATTAGAAAGTATGGCAATTAACGCACCTTATGGCGCGGTGCAAACGGACAAATATTTGCCTGCGTTGGAACAGATCAGAAGCGATCTTTATGATGCCTTGCGCAAAAAAGGGAAAGAGGACAAATATTCATCATGATGCCCTTAAAATCATATAACCATGATGATGAAACAAAAACGGCCGTTGATCGCTTAGAAAGTCTACTCGACAAAATTTACCCAGACCCCAGCCCGGACATTTTTACCCTCAATGATTTTACCAATCGCTATCCGTTAACCGGTTTAGGCGATTTAGCAATTCGCGAAATAGAACAATCAATCCGCATCAATAACAGCTTAAACAATTACACACAAATTGGCTTGTGCGAGTTTCATATTGGATTGATCTACCTATATTGGGGAGATTTTAGGGGAGCAATGACTCAATTTAATTCTGCGCGCAAAAAATGGGGGTTTGCGGGAGCAGATACAACAGCTTCCTTATGCTACCTTGCAGAAGGCTATGCCAATTATCTAGCCTTACATTATGAAGAATCATTACGCTGTTATGGTTTGGCAGAACGTGCTGTCAGCAGAATTAACATCAAACGAAATGAATCATATCATGATCAAATCGTCAACTACATTGAAGATGCACACGACCTTGCCCGTGAAGCGATTTGGCTGAGAATGCGGGCTAAACCAACAGCTGAAGAGCATGCTGAAACTAAAGAGAGTGATAAAAAGGAGCAAACCGCATCTGAGCCAATTATCCACATGGCAACGCCCGCTGGCTCGGATTCACACCCTCCACCAGCATCAGCTACAAAGAAGCCACAGCAAACTGAAAAAAGGGAAGAAGAAACGGCGGAAGAATCATCTTTACAAGTACCAATGTTTCAAACGCATTTACCTGTCACTACAGATGTTCCATTCCCAGGTCATCTGCAATCTGATCCGAACTATGTTTGGTATCAAGTAGAAAGTCGGACTGACACGGTTTTGTATCATGATTTATGTGATGGGGATTGGTTGTTAGTAAACACACAACCGATTGCGGGTGAGAACGTGCAAGCCGAAGAACCTTTGTTAGTTATTATGGAGCAAGAACTTGATAATGCGATTCATATTCGCCCAGATAAGCTAACTCAGCCCTATCAACGAATTTATTTAGCGACCTGTAAAAATTTGGTCGGTTCTTTCAAAAAAGACCCTGAAAGTGGAAAGATAACCTTTACCAATGTAAATGTCACATTTAGTTCGCCTGATCAACAAATTTCTGTACAATGGTCTGCAATTCTTGGCATTGTTGTTGGATTTTGGCGCAGAAATGCAAACAGACTTGCGTCACTTAATTTAGATGGGAAAAATCAAGATTAACGACCTTGCAGTTCAACACAAGCTGCAAACTATGTAAGCGAAGGAAGTGGGGACATGAGTGAAACGGTATTGGTGGTGGGTGCTACCCTATTAGACACCAAAGGAAAACCAAATGAGGGGCTTGCCCCCAATACATCAAATCCAGCAACGATTCGGGTGACGCGCGGGGGAACCGCACGGAATGTTGCCGAAAATTTGGGGTTGCTTGGTGCTGATGTTGTTCTTATTTCTGCAGTTGGTGATGATTTACTTGGGCATCGCTTAAAAGAGCAAACGGCCGTTTCTGGCGTCAACGTCGATCATGTACAAGTGATTGCCGATGAAAACACAGGTGTCTACATGGCCATTTTAGAAGAAGACGGCTCGATGTCTGTCGCCTTAGACGATGTACACGTCATGCAGCATGTTTCTCCTGAATACCTCTATGAACATCGCCAATTATTTAAAGAAGCCGCATTTGTTGTCATGGATGGTAGTTTAACCCCTAATGCAATGGGAACGGTGGTTAATTTGTGTGGTCGCTATGACGTCCCTTTAGTAGCTGATCCATCTTCTGCACGTTTGGCTTACAAACTACGGCCGTATCTCTCCCACTTACACCTCGTTGTTCCTAACGAAAACGAAGCTGCCGAACTGGTGCAAATAGGCACGATTGGCGATGATCCTGACCTGAGTCTCGATTTGGCACGGTCATTGGTACAAGCTGGCGTTGAAAATGCCATTGTTACCCTGACCGATTTTGGATTGGCCTATGCCACCTCACAAGAAATAGGGTATGTACCGCCAAACTACAGCAAAATGGTCGACAGTACCGGCACGGGCGATGCGGTAACAGCCGCCATCATCTTTGGCATGTTGAATAACCTTCCGACAATGCAGGCAATTCGTTTAGGCGCATCTGCTGCTGGCCTGACGCTGCAAACAGCGGAAACAGTTGTACCCGATCTCAGTCTCGATATGCTTTACGACAACCTTATTGTCTAGTAAAAACGCTCAAGTTTCTTGAAATAACGCGGCAGTTTCTGCGTTTTTACTTCAGTAATTCACAATTTTTGCTGGATTTCTTACAAAATAGCTTTTGTGAATTACTCAATCCTTTTACAAAACAACAAAATAACCATCATGACAAACTTCATTGGCATCATCATCTGTTTAATTTACGTCTTTGCCATTATTGGCATTGCCGAAGGGCTCCGTCGCTGGAAAGGGTACTCTAGCTCATTTACACGAAAAGTTATCCATATTGGCGTGGGGATGATGAGTTGGATCATCCCCTACTTGTTCACTACCCCTTGGCCATTTGTAATTGCATGTGGCTTCTTTGCTATTCTGAACATTCTTGATTATAAATTTGGTTTCTTCTCGGCGATGGCCAGCAGCGATAAATCCAATTTAGGTACCGTCTATTTCCCTATTGCGGCAGCAATTGTTGCTATTGTTTTCTGGGATCGTCCCCCACTGATGGTGGCAGCGCTCATGCCTCTAACATGGGGAGACGGGATTGCCCCTGTGGTTGGCAAAAAATTCGGGAAACGCCTCTATCATATTCATACCAGCACGCGCTCTCTAGAAGGATCGCTTGGCTTTTTTGTTGCTTGTTTCTTTTTTACTTGGTTAGCTTTATGGTTAGTCGAGGGCACACCTGTCATCTCGCCAGTTGAAGCAATCATTCCTGCTTTGGTGGTCACTATCTCTACAACAATCGCAGAAGCCGTATCTATTTGGGGATTAGATAATCTGACAATTACGGCCGTTTCTGTCTTTATCCTATCCATCTGGCCGTTTTAATTCATGCTTCCTTAAATCCTTCTGCGCCAATCAAAGGCACAAAACGGACCGACTGCAGCTTCTTTTGCTGAAATTGCGTCTCGTCAACTCTCTGTACCAACACCAAATTCTGCTTTTTTCGTTTCCCCACAGGCATAATTAAACGGCCGTTTATTGCGAGCTGCATTTGTAAAGAACGTGGAATTTTCGGACCACACGCGGCTACAATAATACCATCGTAAGGTGCATATTCTCCCCAGCCCAAAGAGCCATCCGCCTCCTTGACCAAAATGTTTTCATACGCCAATTCAGCAAAACGGGCTTGAGCGAGCTCTACTAATTGTGGATGTCGTTCAACTGTAAAAACTTGTTGCACCATTTGGCTTAAAATCGCCGCGGCATAACCCGACCCAGTCCCCACTTCCAGCACCCGATCTGTTGGTCGACAATGTAGATAAGACAACATCGCGGCAACAACATAAGGCTGTGAAATGGTTTGCCCTGCAGTAATGGGAATAGGACCATCCCGATATGCATAATCTTGATATGCTCTTGGCACAAACTTTTCGCGAGGAACGGTACGCATGGCGTGTAATACGGCCGTATCCGTAATACCTCTGTCCTCTAATTGTTCTCGCACCATTGCTGTCCGCAGCCGTTCAAAATCATCCATAACTATCAAAATATAATCAATATACTGTGACAAAACACCTACAAAAAAATTGTACCTCAAGTTGTACAACTAACTCATTTATGTTAATATCTTTATGCAAAGATAAAGCGATTTGCACAATCATAAAGCTGTAAAATGTGAATGATCCAATTGCAAAAGAGTAAACCATGGCAAAGATAGATAGTAAACGCGCAGAAATATTAGGGGGTCTTATCAAAGACGCACGAGAATTTGTAGGACGCACCCAAAAAGATTGCGCAACCATCCTTGGCATTACCCCAGACAAATACAGACAAATTGAATTGGGAAAATATGATGTCTCTCTACCAGAGCTAGAAGCAATCGCTTTATATCTGGATATTCCAATGGGCTATTTCTGGGGAAGTGAACCGTTAACATTACGCCAGGAAGTCGATTACGAGAGTCTTCTTAGTCTGCGCCACCGCGTTATTGGTGTTTTGCTCAATCAACTCCGCCTAAAAGCCAAGAAAAGCTTTGAAGATCTGTCTGAAGCCACAGAAATTCCCGCGTCTCAATTAAAAGCATACGAGGCTGGGCAAGAAGCAATCCCTTACTTGGAACTAGAAGTCCTTTGCAAAGAGTTAGATGGCTCTATTGATATGTTCCTAGATGATGTCAGTGGACCATTAGGACGACACGAGGCACAGCAAAAGTTTAACAAACAATTCAACCGCATGTCTCCAGAAATGCAAGCCTTTTTGGTCAACCCAATCAATCTTTCGTATTTAGATACCGCTAAACGAATTAGCGAAATGGATGTACAAAAGTTGCGCCAGGTCGCTGAAGACATTTTAGAAATCACCTACTAGTGTTTCATTATGCAAATTTGCCTACGGGCTATCCGTCAAAAGAAGTTTGTTTCAGTACAAGTAGCTCTTAAATCCTAACGACTTTCATCTTTTACCACCTTAAAATGAATATGATTTTGATGCTGGCAACGACAATCGTTGCCAGTTTTTGATTATGACGAGGACACAAATGGCAACAACAACTTCTGCAGATGAATTGAAGGACATTGGCCTCAAGCAGTTTCAACAAGGGCAATATGCACAAGCCGTGGAAACATTTACAACGGCCGTTTCTGCTTATGGTGACATCGGTGATGAAAACGGCCGTGCTGAGATGCTCAACAATATCGGGGTAACCCAACGTACCCGCAAAAAAAATCAAGAAGCAATTGCCGCATTTAACAAAGCGTTGACCATCTTTCAAGAACAAGAGGATTTACACAAGCTTGCCCAAACCCAAGCCAATCTCGCCGATCTCTATCAATTCAGCAAAAAACAAGATGACGCTGCAAAATACTACAGCGAAGCCGCGGCAACCTTTTCCCAATTGGGCGACAAGCAAAAGCAAAGCCAAGTGCTAAGAGCATATAGTCTGATGCGCATGCGACAAGGACAGTGGGTTGAAGCACTTATGCGCATGGAAGAAAGTTTAAGTGTAAAGCCACGATTGGGGCCATTGCGTTGGATATTCCGTGGTGTCCTGCGTTTTGCGTTAGGGCTAATGGGGGCACGTTAAAATCTTGAGATTAGTGATTCTATTCTCTATTCCTTTATCTTCTAACCTCCCCAACAACCATCTGCCACCGTTCCGTTAAATGAACACCAATGATAGGGCCTAGCCACCCGCAGGGCATCACCATTAAAGCCAACCACCCCATTGGACCTTTGAGTAAAAATTGTTGTGGGTGCGTTAAGGCAACATTTGGATCTACCCCTAAGTTATACGCCATTTGCCAAAACAGGGTTTGGCTAATAAAAAGAACAACTGCCGTTACCACCAGTAGCAAAAACCGCTGCCGCCACATACGAACACGCACCACACTTAATGCTAAAATCATCATCAAAGACCAAAATACCATATATAACATTGTCATCGGGAGCCTCCTCATAAGAAACGTCTACTACTCACTTTTTCGGGACATATATAAATGACGTTTGTTTGCTCAAAAAAGTTCCGTTAAAAATAAAAACGTATCTAATGTGCGACTTTCTTTACACCAGAGGAGAAAGGCACGCCTTCGTGCCCGGTGCGGACGTGGGTGTCTGCTACCCCTTGAGTAGCTGCATAAAAGTAAAAGTTACACATTGCGTAAACGTATAGACATGTAGACATGACAACTGCATGCTTCCCCATATCACTTTCGTTATAATCCCTGCATGCCTGCAAGAATGAGTACACGTCCCCAAGCAATTAATGCCTTACGCGAGATGGCACGTGCGTTAAGTGCTGCCTCCGACTTAGACACTACCTTAGATCTCATCGCCCGCAAAACAGCAGATGTGATGCATGTTGACTCTTGTTCCATCTATTTGTTAGATCCTGATGGCACAACGTTACGTCTTCGGGGTACAACAGGGTTAGCGCCTCGTGCTCTAGGAAGAGCAACGTTACGTGTCGGTGAAGGAATGACGGGATTTGCCGTTGCGCGCAATGAACCGATTTTTGCAGAAGAAGCAAAACGCGATCCTCATTTTAAGTGGGTTGATGAGGCGGAGGAATCTCCTTATTACTCTTTACTTGCTGTACCCATGACGATTGAGGAAACTGTGATTGGGGCGATTAATGTACAGACAAAACGGCCGTATTCCTTTTCGTCTGCAGAAATTGAGGTGCTCTCCCTCATTGCCGACTTGGCAGCAGGCGCCTTGGCCAAAGCACAACTCATTGATCAACAAACACGCAAAATCGAAGAGATGCAAACCTTGGCAATGGTCAGTGAAGTCGTCACCTCACCGCAATATCTCGATGACATTTTAGATGTAGTTACAGAAATGGCGGCGCAAATAATGAATACGGCCGTATGCTCCATTTTTCTTCTAGACAAAACCGAATCCCACCTTGAACTACGTTCTGCACGTCGTTCTGATACTCGTTATCAGCACCGACCACCATTGCCCGTCACAGAAGGGGTCATTGGGCATGTGGTGCAAACGAGCAAACCTATCTACATTGCTGATGTACGCACCGATCCCCGTTATAAAGGAAATGAACTTGCGCGTGAAGAAGGGTTGATCTCCATGCTCTCTGTCCCCCTCACCGTTCGGGATCGCACGATTGGGGTGCTGAACTGTTACACCACAATCCAACGCGAGTTTACAGAAGCACAACAAACTTTGTTCCTCACGTTAGCCAATCAAACTGCATTAGCCATTGAAAATGCACGATTGGTCACAAATACGGCCGTTATACGCGAAATGCATCATCGCATTAAAAACAACCTGCAAACCGTCGCCATGCTCATGCAGTTGCAAATTGCCGATGCAGATCGGCTCGATACACGCGAGGTGCTCGAAACCAATATTCATCGTATCCGCAGCATCGCTGCTGTTCATGAAGTGCTTTCAGAGGAAGGGTTTCGTTTAGTAGATGTTAAAGATGTGTTAGAACGCATCACTCAAGCCACCACATCCAGTATGATCTCCCCCCATCAGGATATAAAAATCGAAGTGTATGGGGAATCTTTACTTTTACCTAGCCATCCGGCTACCGCCTTAACCTTAATTGTAAACGAACTGGTGCAAAATGCTTTAGAGCACGCTTTTATTGACCGTAAAACAGGATTAGTGGAGATATCCTTAGGTCATTCACCGGAAGAGCTGATCATTATCGTTAGAGACAATGGCATAGGACTCCCACCCAAAATGAAAAATGGGCTTGGGTTAGAAATTGCACAAACATTAGTTAACGATGATTTAAGAGGGGGCATTAAGTTTCACCTACCTCAATCAGGTGGCACAGAAGTTAGTATCCGGGTGCCGCGCAAAGTGGAGAACAACAACCTAACATAAAACCTACAGTAGTATCGTTGGTTTGACCCAAATAGAGACAACTCATGAGCAAATTGGTCAAATATATCCAACAAGAAAAAGCAAAAATAAAACCGCCACATATTTTAATCGTTGAGAATGATCCCTCACTTGCACGCCTCATCAACGAACATTTGCAAAATATTTATATGATCACAATCGTACCAGACGGCCGTTCTGCGATTGAAGCGTGTCAAGACATACCGCCTAATTTGATCATTATTGATACAAGCATCACGGATATGACGGCGCTTGATCTCTTTCAAAATTTGTATACAGTGAAGATTATTCACCGTGTGCCGATTATGTTTTTAGTGCATACAGGCCATTCTCATTCTGATCGCATGGCTGCATTGGAAGCAGGTGTAGATGATTACATCAGCAAACCATTTGATATTATGGAACTCCAATTACGTATCCGCAACAATCTGCCTCACCCAACCCAATCCGTTGACATGATCACAGGGTTGCCAGGCTGGATGGCTGTGGAAAAAGAAATTGGGCAACGTTTGGTTACGCCTCATTGGTCGATGAGTTTATTTATGCTGGAACATTTACATCCGTATGAAATGCAATATGGATTGATTGCGGCCAATAATGTGCGCCGCGCTTTTGCTAACTTAGTCATGGATGTTGTCGATGAAATCGGTGCATTCGATGACTTTATTGGCACAATTGGTGAGTCGGCAATTGTGCAAACAGCAACACATGATTGTCATGAAGAGATCGCTTACCGTCTCCGTCGTGAATTTCGAGCCTTACTTAAGCAATGGTATCCATCGACTGTGTTGGCGCAAGGGTTTGCGCAAATGCCTGATGGGCGTCGGGCAAAATTGTTAACCTTATCGACGACGGCCGTTTCTAGCAAGATGAAACCATTTGAAGACAGTCTAGACGTTATTGCCACCGCCGAAGATCTTCGTAACAAGCGCCAGCTCGTTGCCGAATAATTCTTATCGCACGTAGGGGCGACCCGCTTAGTCTTTAAAAAATAAAACGGGTAATAGGCTCTGGCCGGTCTCTGACCGAGCCAGCCGATGGCACGGCGAGACGCCGGCCACAGCGTTACCTGATTATTTTCTTAAACTACAACTGGGTCGCCCACAAATCCCGACATCTCTACCACAACGTTTCGTGAGATTCCCTACAATCCTTTCCCCCGTTTAGGATACAATCCTCTACATGCCTAAAAATAGATTTCAATGGACAATCATTTTAGTTATCTTTGCCCTGCTGGGGTCTGTCTGGATTATTCTTTCACAAGAACCGGCTACAGCGGAGCAAGGACCTATTACGTTAACAGAAGCACCCATTGTGGGCCATCTGGCACCAGGCTTCACAGCACAAACAGCACTTGGGCAAACTATCAATCTGCATGAACTGCAAACAGAAGGTGGTACAGCTGGGCAACCCATCGTACTCAACTTTTGGGCCAGTTGGTGTGCCCCCTGCCGTGTCGAAATGCCTCATTTTCAAAGTGCCAGTCGCAACTATAATGGGCGTGTCACTATTCTTGGCATCAATCAAGGAGAGTCAGCAAAAGTAGTGAATGATTTTGGCAATGAATTTAATATCACCTATCCCTTGTTGGTTGATGATGAGAATGAGGTCAATCACCTTTATAACGTCAACAGTTTGCCCACAACGATTTTTGTTGATGCTGATGGTGTCGTTCAAGAGGTGCTTGTGGGTACGATTAGCCAAGCGGTGCTCGAAAACCGTATTGAATCCTTACTTACTAAATAACTATCAGCAGACAGCTAATAGCTCTAAAAAATTATGTTTCCTACATTAAACATTGGTTCTTTTGTATTCCCTACTGCGGGTTTAGTCTATATTTTCGGGACATGGCTTTGTCTATCTTTAGTTGAACGCACAGCAAAGAAAATAGGTGCAAATAGTGAAGTCACTTATGGTATGGCAGTTACGGCCGTATTGGTCGGGTTCATTGGAGCCAGGCTGACGTTTGTATTCCAATATTGGCCTGCTTTTCAGGCAAGTCCACTCAACATTATTTGGCCGCTGACCAGTGGTTACAATCTTTTGGGGGGCTTATTCTTCGGTGCTGTCGGTGGCTTTTTTTACGGCCGTTACAAACAAGTCTCATGGCTCAACACCCTCGACGCGCTCATTCCAGGCATTGTTTTGGGATTGATGGTGGTAAGTTTAGCTGACTTTTTGGCCGGGCCTGGCTTTGGCACGTTAACCAGCGTACCCTGGGGCATTAGTCAGTATGGCATTCGCCGTCATCCTGTGCAAATTTACGAGCTGATGGTGGGTGGATTGGCTTTACTCGTTTGGTGGGTATCTGTCGAGAAACGGCCGTATGCTGGCTATCTCTTTTTGCTGACAACGGCCGTATATAGTGCCGGGCGTCTCTTCGTCGATACTTTTCGCGACAACGCATGGACAACAGGCAGCGGTCTGCACATTATTCAAATTATCTGTTTCCTAATCGTTATGGGTTGTCTCTTCCTCCTTGGTTATTACAGTGAGAAAAACGTGTCAACAGTTTAGGTGTCAGGTTTCAAGTCGCTTTACTTGACACCTAAAAACTGAAACACTTGATACTTTCGGCTGATTTGCTTGTGTCCCTGAATGGCTTGCGCTAAACTGTGCGCATGATTTCCATTAACCGTTTGTCTCGCATTATTATTGCTGTTATTTTGCTCATCCTCATCCTGATTTTGGGTTTTTTCTTCGTTCGGCGCGTCCTCAGTGCAGATGATTATGGCGAAGCATTGGCGCTCTGCCCTGGCCCCGATTTATATGGGTATGTGTGTGAAAGCGGGAGCGTATTTTCTTATATTAATGCCACTGAAGATACCGAACTGTATGCTTTGGATGGCATTGCTGAAATCGCTCTTCCTTTTCCATTTACTTTTTATGGCACAACCTACGATAAAGTATTGGCCAGCAGCAATGGCAATGTGCAGTTTGGTAGCGGCAATGAATTTTATGTCAACAGCTGCCTCGTCAACGGTTCAGCAAAAGATATGGGGGAGATGATTGCCCCTTATTGGGATGATTTAGATTTACGCACAACGGGATTTTTAGAAACGGCCGTTATTGGCGAAGAGCCAAACCGTATTTTTGTTATCGAATGGGATGATGTGCCCCGTTTTGGCGACGATGAAGATCGCGTCACCTTTGAAATTCAGTTGTTTGAAGACAGCAATGATATTGTTTTTCTTTATGCAGATGTCACCACTTTTGCTGGCAATAATGGCAGCAGTGCCACAATTGGTTTGCAAAGCGCGGGGAATGATATTGCCTTGCAATTCGGGTGTAATCAACCCGTGGTCGCCAATGCCACCCAACTCCGCTTCCCCCATCCACCTAACCCCAATGGCGCGGTAGATTCTTTAGAAACGGCCGTATTGGAGTCTAATCAAACAGAAACAATCATACAGCCAATCCGTCCAGAGATCGCCGCTGTACAACAACAAATCAACTTGCATGGCATTCATCACGTTCCGCAACTGCGGCAGAATTGGCTACAACAAGCACCTGCCTTACGCAGCGATTGGCAAGCTGTCGATATCAATGGTGACCCACTTGAAGAGATCATCATTACCCGCTACGCGACAGACCCCAACAACCATCTAACCGAACTCATCATTTTTAGCCAAGAACATCCCACAGCTGATTTTTCTCTACAAATACACAAGACCTTATCTCATCGGGCACAACAAATTCCCACACTGACCATCTTCGACACAGTCGATCTTACCGGTGACAACATTGCAGATGTTGTTCTCTATGATGAAATCAGTGGATCTGTTTTTGTAGCCACGTTGTTAGAAGAATCCCTACAACTCTTAGCCGTAGGGAGTGAATGTACGGGTCGTTTAACATTACAAGATAGCGATGGAAACGGCCGTCTTGAACTCATACGCAATGGGTGTGCCACCAATCAAAGGGAATATTTTGAATGGAATGGCACACAATTCCACTTGAAACCATAAAAATTACACAAAATACTTGCAATCCAGCCTTGAAAAAGATACTATGCACGCCAAAGAAAATTTGACATCAGTTTGTAATTGGTAAAAAACAAACACGACTATCGTTAATCGTCACAAAAAACAAACAGTTTACCCACACATAATACGGACATGCAGATTATTTCCTCTACAATTCCGTATTTTCTGTGGTTTACTTTCAGAAGAAATTGGAGAAGACAACCATGTTTGAAGTAAACGGCGTATATGCCAACCGCAAAGGTGAATACACCGTCTTAGAGATCAATCCACCAAAAATGTTGGTTCGCTACAAAGATGGCACAGAAGCAAGTTTAAAGATCGAATTACAAGAACGTATTTGGATTAATATCGCTGCTGAATATGAAGCGCAAGAAGCCAAAGCAGCGAAGAAAAAAGCGAAGCGAACTACTGTTGCCGGTGCAAATCATTACATTAAAGTCATCAGCATTCCTGATGAGACAGAGAATAGCTTTCCTGGTTGGCCCGAAAAACGAATCATGGGGCCAGCAGATGGAAACCCTGAACTTAAATCAGGAGATCGTCTCATACTCTATGCTGTTGAATACAAATGTTTCTTTACTGTTGCCACCATTACGGGAACAGCCAAAACAACAAATCCGAAAGATTACTTTTTCCCCATTACTGATGAAAAACGAGACTTCTTTCCGATTGATGTTGATACGGCCGTAAAATTGATTTCTAATGGCGCCCCTGTCGAATCTGTTGAGTTAGAAACCCATCCCACTTTCAAACGGGACAAATCTATTCCGGAATCCTTCCTCACCATCAACGAAGATGATTTTGAACTACTTTCCGAAGCTATTTCTGAGCAAACTGAAGAAGAAAACGAAATAGATGATGATCTGCTCGATGACGATGCTGACGAGGATGACGAAGATTAAAAAATTATGTCAAAAGAGTACATATTAGTTTGTGTTGCCTGGCCGTATGCCAGCGCTGACATTCATCAAGGAAACGTCACAGGTTCTTATCTCCCTGCAGACATCTACGCCCGATTTCATCGGCTAAAAGGCAACCATGTCTTAATGGTTTCTGGCTCAGACACGCACGGTACACCTGTCACCGTCAAAGCAGAAGAAGAAGGCAAGACTCCGAAAAACGTTTTTGAACATTATCACGGCCGTTTTTTGGAACTATTCCAAACATTAGGGATTACCTACGATCTGTTCACCCATACCGATACCGAAAATCATCACAAAGTCGCCCAAGATATGTTTACATCCCTGCTCAAAAACGAGTTCATGTATACCAAAGTGACCGAGCAAATGTATTCACCTTCTACAGGTAAATTTTTGCCTGATCGTTATGTCGAAGGCACCTGCCCTAACTGTGGCTTTACCCGTGCTCGTGGCGATCAATGTGACAATTGCAACACTTTATTTGAAAGCGCCAGCCAGCTGCTCGACCCACGCAGCAAAACAGACGATTCTGCCTTGGAACTTAAAGAAACGGAACATTTCTTTATTGATTTGCCCGCCATCTCCGATGATGGCTTAAAAGAGTGGATTCAAAAAGACAAAGAACATTGGCGTCCACAAGTAATCAACTTTGCCAAAAACTTCATTTTAGAGCAAGGCTTGATCGGTCGCGCCGTAACCCGCGATATGGATTGGGGTATTGATGTACCTGTCGCAGGGTATGACGACAAGGTAATGTATGTCTGGTTTGAAGCTGTCATCGGCTACCTTTCAGCAACCATCGAATGGGCACACAATAATGAACAACCAGACGCATGGCGCAATTGGTGGCAGGGTGAAAACGCCCGCAATGTTTACTTTATCGGTAAGGACAATATTCCCTTCCACTCTGTTTTTTGGCCAGCACAATTACTCGGTGCCAAAGGACTCTATAACGACAATTCTGACATCCATCTCAATTTGCCTTACGACGTGCCTGCCAATGAATTTATGAATATGGAAGGGCGCAAAATTAGTGGCAGCATGAATTGGGGTGTCTTTATGAATGACACCATGGAACGTCACGACCCTGACCCGATGCGCTACTATTTAACGGCCGTAATGCCCGAAACTCGTGACAGCGATTGGAGTTGGGAAGGGTACATTGAACGCAATAACGCCGAATTGGTTGGTAACTGGGGGAATCTCGTCAATCGTGTCCTCAACATGACCAAACGATACTTCAAAGGCGAAGTACCTGATCCTGGTGAATTGACCGCACAAGACAAAGCACTTTTGGACGCCATCAACGAAGGCTTCCAAACTGTCGCCGATCTTTACGATGGTTGTAAATTCCGTGCCGCCGTTCAAGAAAATTTACGGCTCTCTTCGCTCGTTAACCAATATCTTGAAGATACCAGCCCGTGGAC
>JBNKHS010000039.1:0-17735 GCA_050290485.1 Promineifilaceae bacterium (SeqCode)
TGTACCGGCTAATGAAGAAGGGTATTTGGTTGTGAAGGCACCATGGCCTGGCATGTTACGCACCATCTATAAAAACCCTGATCGCTTTGTTGATCAATATTGGTCTCGTTTTGCAGAACAAGGATGGTATTTACCTGGAGATAGTGCCAAGAAGGATGAGGATGGCTATATCTGGGTGATTGGTCGTATCGATGATGTGATCAAGGTATCTGGCTATCGCTTGGGTACGGCCGAAATTGAAAGTGCCTTGGTTAGTCATGAAGCGGTCGCGGAAGCAGCTTGTATTGGCGTCCCTGATCCCAATGAAGTGAAAGGGAATATCATCAAAGCATACTGCATTTTGCGTCAAGGATTTGAAGGAAACGAAAAACTCTCAATGGAGTTGCGTGAACATGTAGGACATGAAATGGGACCAATTGCCAAACCAACAACCGTTGAGTTTGTCGACAGCCTCCCCAAAACGCGTTCTGGTAAGATTATGCGCCGTGTCTTGAAAGCACGGGTGTTGGGACAAGATGAAGGTGATCTTTCTACCTTAGCTGATTAGCATCTCCTATTCGTTGACTAATTTTGAAGGTTAACGGCCGTTTTGGTCGTTAACCTTTTTTTGTTGGGAGAGGGTGGGAAACGGCCGTTTTCTGCCACAATTCATAACCAAACTTAATACGTGACAATAATCACCCATACGTCACGCTTATTGTAACTTTCATAAAAAGAGTGAATCAGCGAATATTTTACATATCAACAAATTATGATGGTTTTACTGAATGATGCGAAAGTTTGTATAAAACGTAAGCCGTAAGCCGTAAAAATTTTGTTACGCATTACGCATTGCGTTTTGTAAAAAAAGTTTGGCAAAATCAATGAAACCGCAATTTTTATAAAACAAGGATATGTGGAACCATGACTGTTCATTTATATTTATCATTAATCCCAGAGGCATTGATCGCTTCAATGTTAACTCCAGAAGAGTTTGGCGTTTATTACGCAGTGGGGACACATAAGAAACTCCGCAGCGAAGCGATGTTTGTCGAATTAGATCCAGATTTTCGTCACAAGTTTTTTAACATTGATCAGGGGATTGAACGTTGTGTACCTCATGAAGATGGTAGTCCGAAACGTTCGGTTTACATTTCAACCTATCGTGTTTTAGAACATATTCCACCGACTGCATTTAAAAAACTATATCTTGTTACCGCATATGGTGAGACACTTGCCTTAGAAGCCAAAGAGATTCCTACAAAAGAAAGCAATTTGTATATGTACCAGGAAATTGTCCCAGTGAATCCCTTGGTTGTTAGCACATTAGAACCACAAAAATTTTATCAATTCCTTACTCATGATGCCGATAGCTTAGTACACTTACCCGCAGTCTGTTTTGTCGATTTACAACTGGGTGAACTTGCTGAAGATCCGGAGCATGGTAATGTCCGCGATCTTCCCTATCAATATATTCATCATTTGCGGGAATGTTTGGTAGAAGTGCAGACAAAAGAGATGCATACGAAACTGGTTAATCGTGTGCAATCACCAGAGTTTCCATATCGTATGATTAAAAGTGGTATTTATTTAGGAAATCAACAAGGGCTTGCCTTTTATCCACTTCCTTCTCGTGAAGAATTAAGGGGTAAATATTATCGTTGGTGGCGTTCAGCTAACCTCACTTAATTTGAAAAACATTTCCTCCGTATGGTAGAAGGGCTGGCATTATTGCTGGCCTTTTTTATTACTTTTTTGTGGTGGTTATCTCTTAATTGCTTAAGATTGTGACAAAATTAACAATAAAGTCTTCTTTTTATGATATTTATGGCAAAAAAAGCTAGATTTTGTTTGACAGGCATCCATCCCTTCGCTAGAATCAGCAGACTTTTGCCCCTTTGCACAAAGGGATCCAAAGCTTCAATTATCGTATTGACAAGTTAAGCAGGTTAAAACGTGTAGCAAATATTGAAGGCTGCCGACTATTGAAACCTGTTAAAAAGAGTTTTTTGCTCGAGATCAACAACATTTTGAGAGGAGATGTTTTATGGATGTCATGTTATTTAGTTCAATAGCAGCACAGAGCAGTGCGTCTTCACCACCCATTTATTGGTGGTTAGCACCAATTGCTGCGATTGCTGCTTTGGCAGCGGCTTTCTTCTTCTATAAAGGCGTCATGCAAGAAGAGGAAGGTACCGACACAATGATTAAAATTGCCCAAGCGGTGCGTGAAGGCGCAATGGCTTATTTGAAAGCACAATATTCAACAGTCATTAAAGTATTTGGTGGGCTGTTTGTTTTATTTGTTATCTTGGCCTTCTTAGGCGCGCAAGAATGGGTTGTGACCGTTGCCTTTTTAACCGCTGGTTTCTTTTCTGGAGCGGCCGGGTATGTTGGGATGCGTTCAGCAACAGGGGCATCAGCACGGACGGCGTGGGCTGCTTCTAAAAGTTTGAATGACGGCTTGCGCGTTGCATTTCGCGGTGGAGCTGTACTTGGATTGGCTGTTGTCGGGTTTGCCTTACTCGATATGTCATTCTGGTTTGTGATTTTGAACTATATCGTCCTCCCCGGTGGAGATAACCTTGTTTTATTAACCACCATTATGCTTAGTGCGGCTGTTGGGGCTTCTACGATGGCTTTGTTTGGTCGTGTAGGTGGTGGTATTTACACGAAAGCGGCAGATGTTGGTGCTGACTTGGTTGGTAAAGTTGAAGCAGGTATTCCCGAAGATGATCCACGTAACCCAGCTACCATTGCAGATAACGTTGGTGACAACGTGGGTGATGTTGCGGGTATGGGCGCTGACTTGTACGAATCATTTGCGGCTTCTATTTTAGCAGCAGCTTCATTGGGTGTGTCTGCGGCTATTGCTTTGGGTGGCGACACAGCGGCTCAATACAAATATTTGACTGCGCCATTTATGTTGGCTGCTTTGGGTGTTTTGGTTTCAATCGTTGGTGTGTTGCTTGTGCGTGCTAAAGAAGATTCGACAATGCACGACTTGGTTAAAAAGTTAGAAGGTACGATTGTTCTCTGTGCAGTTATTATTGCAGTTTTAGTTATTCCTTTGTTGATGGCGTTAGATTTGCCTTTCCATACATGGTGGCAAGTTTGGGTTGCTATTGTGACCGGTTTGGCAGCAGGTGTATTGATTGGTCGCGTAACTGAGTATTACACTTCTGCGGAGTATAAACCAACACAAGGAATCGCGGATCAGGCGCAAACTGGACCGGGTACGGTTTTGATTGATGGTTTGGCTGTTGGTATGCGTTCGACAGCTATGCCTGTAATGATTGTTGTTTTTGCTACGGCGATTGCTTTTTACATTGCTGGTGGTAACGATAGCATTTTGAACGGTTTATATGGGGTTTCTATTGCTGCTGTGGGCATGTTAGCAACACTGGGTTTAACTTTGGCAACGGATGCATATGGCCCGATTGCGGATAATGCGGGTGGTAATGCAGAAATGTCTGGTTTAGATCCGCAAGTTCGTGAACGTACGGATCAGTTGGACGCGTTGGGGAACACGACGGCGGCAACGGGTAAAGGATTTGCCATTGGTTCTGCGGCGTTGACTGGTTTGGCTTTGTTGGCTGCATATGTGGAAACGATTCGCGCGAATATGCTTAAGCAAGAAATTTTGACGGTTCCAAATACCAATGTAGATGTGGCGACGGCCGATATGGCGGAGTTGATCCAAGCATTCCAAATTCATCCATTGAACCCGATGTTCCTGTTGGGGTTGTTTATTGGCGCGATGGTTGCCTTCTACTTCTCGGCAATGACGATGAGTGCGGTAGGACGTTCTGCTTTTGCGATGGTGGAAGAGGTGCGTCGTCAGTTCCGTGAAAAGCCGGGTATTTTGGAAGGAACAGAAGAGCCTGAATATGCTAAATGTGTCGAAATTAGTACAGATGCGGCTTTGAAAGAAATGGTTAACCCATCCTTGTTGGCGATTGTTGTTCCGATTTTGGTTGGTG
The DNA here is from genome assembly GCA_050290485.1 of Promineifilaceae bacterium (SeqCode). Lineage (GTDB taxonomy): Bacteria > Chloroflexota > Anaerolineae > Promineifilales > Promineifilaceae > JBNKHS01. Next base: position 3,963 of record JBNKHS010000039.1, read on the forward strand.
TGGTTATGGGTGTTCCTGGTGTGCTTGGTTTGTTGGCTGGTGGTTTGTCGGCTGCGTTTGCCTTGGCAATTATGATGGCAAACTCAGGTGGGGCTTGGGATAATGCAAAGAAATATATTGAAGAAGGTCATTATGGTGGAAAGGGCTCTGATGCGCATAAAGCGGCCGTTGTAGGTGACACAGTTGGTGATCCTTTCAAAGATACATCAGGTCCTTCTTTGAACATTTTAATTAAGCTGATGTCTATGGTTTCGGTTGTAATGGCTGGTCTGGTTGTTTTGATCGGAGATGGATTTGGTTTGATTAGTTATTTGTTTAATTAATTGAAGGTTCGCCAGCGGCGAACCCCTACAGTAGATGTTTGAGGACACGGCCGTTTCTAGCCGTGTCCTTTTTTGTTGTCAACGTGCAAATTGGGAATAGTGGTATAATTGCAATATGCGAACTGGAATAATTTATGCTCCTGCCTTCGGTCACAATAAAGTTGGACATCCTGAACATAACGGCCGTATCAAGAAAATCACACCTTTTTTGGATCAGCATGGCATTTTAGATGATCTGACATTGCTGAGCCCACGGACAGCTATGGTTAATGAGTTGTCCCGCGCACATGATATAAGCTTGATTGAACGCATCCGGTTGACGTCTCAAAGTGGCGGTGGCCCCTTAGATTATGGAGATACTTATTCTACGGCAGAGAGTTATGATTTAGCGTGTTTGGCTGCGGGGGCTACGTTAACGGCCGTATCCGCTATATTAAATGGAGAAATAGATAACGGATTTGCCTTAGTGCGCCCGCCCGGACATCATGCGGAATATGCTAATTTGAGTGGCTTTTGCTTGTTTAATAATGTCGCTGTGGCTGCCAGGTTTGCGCAAACAATGCCGGGTATTGAACGTGTACTCATTATAGATTTTGATGTGCATCATGGTAATGGTACACAAGATATTTTTTACCTTGACAACTCCGTTATGTTTATGTCAACTCATCTCTACATCCCGCGCATGTTTTATCCTGGAACAGGTGCGGTTGATGAGTTAGGCTTAAGCAATGGCAGTGGTTTTACCTTGAACGTTCCTTTTATGCCCTATGTTGGGGATATTGGTTATATTGCTGCTTTTAATGAAATTGTTGTCCCTAAAGCAAGAGAATTTAAGCCGGATCTTATTTTGGTTTCGGCAGGATATGATGCTCATTGGCAAGATCCTTTGGCGATGGCGGGTTTGAGTTTGACGGGATATGCGCAAATTTCACGTTGTCTGGTTGATTTAGCGCATGAATTAGCAAACGGCCGTATTCTGTTTGTGCTAGAGGGTGGATATCAAATTAACGCTTTACAGCTTGGCATCCTCAATACATTTTATGCCTTACTTGGGCAAGACATGATCGAAGACCCCTTAGGTACCATGCCCCAAAACGAACAAGACGTGACTGATTTGCTACATACCATCAAGCAAGCCCACTTGATTTATTAGGGGAAACTTTGCATAATATTTATTTAAGTTGACAATAACTAAGTAGTTGGCTTGAATGAACTTAACATTTTTTCAACTAACAACTACTTTCAGACCCATTCATCAATTCGATAAGTCGTTGGCGAATGGGTACAAAACAATATCCTCCATAGCAGTATGAGATGAAGGGATATTAAAAACAAACTGTGCGAAATTCAAGAAAAATGCAACACATCGCGCAAAGCAAAAGTGGGTTGAGGCAAAAGCGTGACGACAATAACTCTCCAAAACTACTTAGAACAAATTGATGAACTCATAAATGAAAGTAAATTAGATGAGGCAATTGCCCATTGCCGACATGTTTTAACGTACTATCCGCGCAATATTGCTGTTTATAAACTGTTGGGCAAAGCTCATTTAGAGTTACGACATCATGATGATGCAATTGACTTATTTCAACGTGTGTTAAGTGCAGATCCCAATGATCTTGTGGCGCATATTGCATTGTCCATGATTCATAAAGAACGGGATGAAGCTGATTTGTCCTTATGGCATTTGGAACGGGCGTTTGAAATTGAGCCATATAATGAAGCCATTCGCGAAGAACTGCGCATGCTTTACATTCGTTTTAATGATGAAGTCCCCCAACGTTTGCCTTTAACACCCGGCGCGGTTGCGCGTCTTTACATCAAGGGTGAATTGTATCAACAAGCTGTGCAGACATTGGAGCCTGTCGTTGCTGACGTTCAAGACCGCCTTGATCTAGAAGTTTTGTTGGCAGAAGCACTTTGGCAAGGGCGTGATGACCAGCGTATTGATGCAGAGAAGGTATGCCTTAATGTGTTGGAACGCTTGCCCAATAGTGTGGTGGCCAATTCGATTTTGGCCACAATTTGGCTGCGTACGGGGCGTATTGGCGAGTCGCAAAAATATTTGTCCCGTGTCCAAGATTTAGCCTGTTTAGATTACAAATCATTAGATGCTGAAACACCAATTGGACGTGCTTTTTTAACGGATGGTGCGCCTTCATTGCCACAGGAAATTACATTGCAATGGTTGGATAATATGCCGGTACCCAAGCAAGTTCAACTCTCTTCTGCTGATTGGATGAGTGAAATGAACATGGATGTTACTGGTGAAGAGGCCGTGCACGAAGCTGAAGGTGAGGTGGTTGAAGAGGGTGAAAGTGGCATGCACAGCTATGATTGGATGATGGATGTAGAGGATACATCATCATCTGATGAAGAACCGACTGCCGTGATGACTGATTGGTTCTCGGAAGAGGCGGTCGAAACGGCAGCTTCGCAGCTTCCTGAGGCAGAAGATGAAGAGGAAGTTCCTGCTTGGCTGGGTGACTTATCTGATGATTCCCCTGTTGATAATTTAGATTATTCGTTCCTTGATTCGGAATCAGGTGTTCAGAATGATGGTTCTTCGGGAACAAATTGGTTTACTGATGATGCGATTGAAGCGGCAAATGATGCTATGGTTGACTCTGATGTGCCCGATTGGTTGGCTGGATTGGATGATGAAGAGAGTGGTACAAAAACGGCCGCTTCTGACGAGCCCCCAACAATGGCTGAAGAAGCATTGTCAGTTGAAAATGAGCAAGATGCATTATCCGAAATGCCCGATTGGTTGGCCACGGATACTGATGAATTGACTCCACTTGAAGCGGATGCAGCCGATGCTTCGTCGGACTGGCTTGGCGAAACATTGAGCGAAGCGTTTGAGCCTATGCAAATGAGCGGAAATGAGGCCGAAGACTGGTTGAGTGATGAGCCAGATGAAGCAGGTGCCGATATGATGAAGGAAACAGAACCTGAAGAGAGCGAAGATGATTTTGCTTTCCTAGATCTCCCGTCAGATGATGGGGGCGAAGATGATTGGCTGTCTGAGTTGGACGGCGGTAAGGGCAAAGTGGATGAGGCTGACCTGTCTGCTTTCGATGCTGATGATGGTGATGACGATTGGTTAAATCAGTTAGACAGTACAGAATCGGAACCAGATTTGGTTGTTGAGGAAGAAAATTCTAACGCGAGCTTGATGAGTGATTGGCTGTTGGAAACTGATGATAGTGCTGATGAGACAGAAGCTGACACAGATACGGCCGTTGCTGAAGGTGGCTTTACCGATTGGCTAACAGATAGTGAAGAAAATACGAAGGAAACGGCTGAAGAAGGTGCTGGCGAGTCCATGACAAGTTGGCTGAATGATTTAGAAGGGGATGATGGGTTAGATGATTTGTCTTCAGCTGAAACCCCACTTGAAGCGGCCGGCGAACTAGATGCCGATTGGTTGAATGAAACGACTATCTTGCAATCAGATCATGTTGAAGGTGTTGCTGCTGAGTCGATGACCAATTGGCTTGCTGATTTGGAAGAAGATGGCTCTGGTGAGAGCAGTGGTGAAGGCACAGCGTCCATTGCTGATGAAGAACCGGATGATGATTGGTTAAAAGATACAAACTTATTAGAGGATGTCGGTGGTCTTGCAGCTGCCGCCGCGGCAGCTGGTGCTGCTGATTGGTTATCTGATGAAGATGAGGATGAAGAAGATACGGCCGTTACTGCTAGCAATGGGGATGAAGAGTTTGACCTTTTTGCCGAAGCAGATGCCTCTGCCGATGATCAACAAGAAGAGGATGTACCACTAGACGATCTCTTTGCTGAAGAAGAACTTTCGGCAGGAAGCGATTGGTTATCCGACATACCGGAGCCCTCTGCACAACCCGCCGTTGCAGGTGATTTAGGGAGCAACTGGTTGACAGAAGATGGAGATGATGCTTTGTTTGCAACTTCATCAGATGAGGACTTGGAAATTCCAGATTTGGATAGTGGGTTGCTCTCCTTAGATGATGATTTATTGGAAACAACAGATACGCCTGATGCTGCGGAGCCTGAGGACACAGCAATAGATGATGCTGATGATTGGTTGTCTGTGTTAACGCAAGATGATTTTGATACCAATGAACTAAAGGAAATAACGCCGGAAGTTGTTTCCGATTACGAGTCGACGATCGAAGAAGAACCCGTAGAAGAAGAAACGATGGAGGAAGAGGATTGGTCTGCGCTGATGTATGGCACAGATACCTTGGCGGAGACAACCTTAGACAATACTGGTGAACTTGCACAATCAGATTTTTCTTCCTCATTAAGTGAGGAAGAAATTCAAAACTCACAATATGATGATATTCCTGATTGGTTAACTTCCGAGGCTTCTATAGAAGAGGGAGAATCGGCCCAAACGGAAACTAAAGAACCGATTCATCCGGGTGATATGCTTGACGAGGATGATTTTATGCTTTCAGCAGATACATCTTCGGATTGGGAAGAAGAAGGGGCGTTGGATTGGATTTCTGATTTGTCGGAATCAGAGGTTGGCTCATCCTCTGAAGAAGATGCAATGACACCTGATTTGGATGAGTTTGATGCGCTGATCGATCGTTCAAGTGATGAGCCCATTTCCACGGCTGAATTATTGGGGCTGGATGAAGATGAAGTGCCTGACTGGATGGCAGAAGAAGATGGTTTAGCAGCATCAGCCGCACCGGAGGCTGAAGAGGTAGAACTCGGTTTTACCGATCTATTTGCTGATGCTGATTTGGAATTGTCGTTGGATGACGAAGAGTTATCGTTACCTGAGGGGAAAGAATCAGCAGCGGATGAGGAAGACGTTGGTTTAACCGATTTGCTGGGTTGGGACACGGAAGATGACGTCCAAGACGCACTTGAAGAGCTTGATTTGGGATTGGACCCAGATACGGCCGTTTCTGCGGACAACCTGTTTGATGACGATGAAGAGCCCGACGAAACACTTACCGGCATGCTCAGTTGGAATACAGATAACATTGGTTCTGGCTCCGAAGAAGACAACCTCCTCGCCCAACTTGATAATTTAGGTAAAGACGCCTCTTCCGCAGAAGACGCAGATGAAATATCTGCAACCGATTTATTTGGCGAGATCGACTCACTCGAAGAAGATGTAGATATTGATGACATCTTATTTGGTGATGAAGATGACGAGATATTTGAGCTTGAGGATACGGGTCTAACAGGATTTTTAGCAGGTACATCACTTGGACAATCAGATACGATTGATTTTGGCGAAGATGAACCTGTTGCCAATAAAACAACGGCCGAATTTGAATCTGAATTACCGGATTTAATACCTGCTAACGAAACGAGTTGGCTAAACGAACTTGATGGTATAGTCGATGATAAAAGCTCAGATACCAAAGAGAAAATGTCGCTGGATTGGCTTTCCCAAACCAGTGAGCTTTCTAGCGAAGAGGCTGATGAATTATTGTCGTTGGAATCAGAAAGTGAAGCGGAAGAATTGCCACAAGAAGTGCATGAAATCGAAGAGGCTATTTTTGACATCGGTGAAGATGCCACGCCTGAAGATATTAATGATGCGATCTCCTGGTTAGAGGATTTGGCGACCCAGCAAGAGACGCCTATCGAAGAACTGCCATCCGTTGCCCAAAATGCGTTCGAAAATGATATGGACCCATTCTCAGAAGATGAGGCTGATTTCGATGCAAACTTGGATTGGCTGCAAGATGCTGAACCAATTGCAGAGGCAACACCCGCGCTTGAAGATTTTGTTGAAGAGGAGGATGATTTTGATGAAATCGCTCCGCCTGACGATTTAGAGGGTGCGATGGCTTGGTTAGGCGAATTGTCGGAATCGGCGGAAGATGAACAACCTGATGAAGATGAACAGCTTGCTGACGATGATGAAACGTTATCTGAAGAGTTTGACGATTCAGAAACAGATGCGTTGACTTCGGTCCAAGCAGAATTGGATGATGCCATGTCTTGGCTGGATGAAATTTCAGCAGAACCAGAAGAAGACGTGGCAGAAGTCGAAGAAACTATATTGGATGAGGAAGATCTGCTAGAGGTTGTTGAAACCGAAATAGAAGCAGCAGCAGAAGCTGATGATCCTGAGTTGGTTGATGCTCTAGATTGGCTAGAACAACAAGTTTTGTCGGAAGGTATTTCTGTGGTCATGGCTTCTTCAAATGCACCGACCGTTTCTGACTCCGAGTTAGATTCTGCGTTGGATTGGTTGGAAGCACAGTTAGTTGTTGAAGGCACAAAAACGGAAGAGAGCACTGACTTTATAGAAGAAATTGATACTGATTTGCCAGACGCGAATATGCTAACTGGTTCGCTTGACGAAGGCGATCTCAACCTTTTTGACCGTCCAGATGATCCGACAGAGGCGTTGGCATGGTTAGAGTCGATGGTGGAGAGTGATGGGGAATTGGATGCTGAATTAACATCCCCAGATGAAGAGATGGATCTGGATATTGCTTCGGATATGTTAGATGCAGAGGGATCTGTTATTGATACGGCCGAATCCGAAGATCTCGATTTTGCTTTTGACAGTGACGAAGAGGATGATCCTGAAGCGTTGTTAGAAGCATTGTTAGCTGGCGATATGGAGATTGAAACGGATCTGCCACCAATTAAGCCAAGCGAAGACGCGATGTACGTCGATGAGAGCTTGTACCAATCTTCTTTCAAACCAACAGAAACGGTGGAGGAAGAGATTGTAGAAGAATTCATTGATGAAGAGATTGTTGCTGAAATTGAAGAGTCCGCGCTTGATCTCGGGTTAGAAGATATTGACGAAGAAGATCCGGAAGCGCTCTTTGCGGCCTTACTCGCTGGTGATATGGTGATTGAAACGGACTTACCACCAATTAAGCCAAGCGAAGACGCGATGTACGTCGATGAGAGTTTGTACCAATCCTCTTCCAAACCAACAGAAGTGGCAGAAGAAGAGCCTGCACTCGATCTCGGATTAGAGGAAGAAGACCCGGAAGCGCTCTTTGCGGCCTTACTCGCTGGTGATATGGTGATTGAAACCGATCTACCGCCAATCAAGCCAAGCGAAGATGCGGTTTATGTGGACGAAAGTCTGTACGCTTCTTCGCAACCAGTTGAAGAGGCTGCCGAAGCGGAAATCACAGAAGAGATAGACAATTTATTGGACGTGCCCGATGATCCTGATGAAGCAGTTGCCTGGTTAGAAGCGATGGCGAAGGAAGACGGTGCGTTTGATATTGAAACAGATCTACCGCCAATCAAGCCCAGCGAAGATGCGGTTTATGTGGATGAAAGTTTATATGAATCATCATTGCAACCAGATACGGCCGTAGAGAGCAATCTTGTTGAAGATGTGCCTGATGATCCTGATGAAGCAGTTGCTTGGCTAGATAAGATGGCTGACCAACAAGAAATTGAGGCCGAGGCAGCTGGTGATGATGATGCCATGTTGCCTTCTTGGATGCTTGGTGATGCAGGTGATCTAGATGATAATTTTGATGATATTTTGCTAGAAGAGGAAGAGGATCTAACCCTGCCAGACATTGATGAACATGCGACACCCGCTGAAATTTTAGATGAATCTTTGGGATCGCCAATAGATGAGGACGTCCATGAATCCTTGCCATCATGGTTAGAAGTCGATGAAGACAATGTACCAGTTGGGGGAGAAACGGGCTGGCTGCGCACTTTACCTGACTTAGACGTTGATAGTTGGCTGGCTGCAGAAGAAGAGGCAACTGTACGCGGGTTTGATGAACCGACCCCGCTACCCGTGACTAGTGAACTCTCACCAACACCATCACTTACTTCCGAATTAGGCATGGATACAGACGAGCTAGAGGAGACGCTTTTCGACCAACCTGAGGAAGAAGATGTCTTTGTTGTTGAGCCAGATTCTTCTGTTTCCATGTACAGCATTAATGAGGATGACTTAAAAGGTGCTCAAGAAGCCTTGGCTGCGGAAAACTTCAAAGAAGCATCAGCAAAATACAATGATCTCGTTGTCAAAGGTGGCGGGATTATGATTTTGATTGCTGAATTGGAAACGGTTGCAGAAAAGCATTCTGACCATCCCGAATTCCGACGTATTTTAGGTGATGCTTATATGCGTAATGGGCAGTTGCAAAAAGCACTCGATACCTATAAGGATGCCTTAAATAGATTGTAGAATTTTTGCGAATTCTGACAAAATAAGCGACAATACGGCTGGTTGACAGCCGCAATTTACAAAGAGGTAGCTTGCATATAGACCAAGCTACCTCTTTTTATGCCTTATCTAGACAATTGAATAAGGCTAAAAACGAAAAGCTAATTGGAGTGATTAAAATGGAACGTACTTTAATTTTGGTAAAACCAGATGGTGTGCAACGTGGGTTAATGGGTGAAATCATTGCACGATTTGAACGCCGTGGTTTGAAATTGATTGGGATGAAGTTTTTGCAAATGAGCGAGGAATTGGCGAAAAAACATTATGCAGTTCATGCAGAACGGCCGTTTTTCAATGATCTCGTCTCTTACATTACCTCTGGCCCAGTTGTGGCCATGGTTTGGGAAGGCAATGATGCCATTGCTGCTGCGCGTGCCACCATTGGGGCAACCAAACCCGTTGAAGCCAACCCAGGAACCATCCGTGGTGACTTCGGCATGGAAATCGGCCGTAATTTGGTTCATGGCTCAGATAGCCCAGAAAATGGTGTACTTGAAGCCAGCACCTTCTTCACCGATGAAGAGTTGGTTTCTTGGGGTCGTGTTACCGAGCCTTGGATTGTGGAATAATTGTAAATTCATTAGCGGGCGTGCCAGCAGCACGCCCCTACGAAACAGAAAGGAGCAACCCAACTGGGCTGCTCCTTTTTATTTCAATTTTGGGTTTATTCATATTCTAGTACATCGCCCCTCATGGGGAATGTGTCTATTGCATGCGCATCACGACGTGAGCTTCGTTCCATAATCCTTCAAGATCGTAATATTCGCGCGTTTCAGGGGAGAATATATGGACGATGAGGTCGCCAAAATCGACGAGCACCCAACCTGTTTCTGCACTTCCTTCAATGGCATTCGATATAATACGGCCGTTTTCTTTGGCGTCTTGGGCAATACCATTGGCAATCGCACGCAGCTGTCGCTCATTGGTGCCATTACAAATCAAGAAATAATCGGCAAAAACTGTGTGCTCACGTAAATCCAAAACAGTGATATCGCTCCCCTTTTTATCCAAAATTGAATCAACTAAAAAATGTGATAATTCTAAACTATCCAGATGTCACCTCCATATGTGTCATATGAGCAGATTTTAGCATGGAGCCTAGGTGCATGACAAGGTGACAAATGGCGCTTCTCAGTTTACAATTAGAGCGAATGTTCTAAAAATAGTTTACAGATGCCAGTTTTCACTATTCAGTATGTTTGATTCACTTCATCATTCACTGATTACTGAAAACTGATAACTGACCACACAAAATTATGAGCTTTTTCCGCAGTGACAACTTTTCTCAAGATTCATGGACAGTAGCTGAGCTGACCAAATACATTCGCGAGCTGTTTGAAATTGATTACCGTTTACAAGATGTGGAAGTGTCTGGTGAGATTTCTAACTTTACACGGGCGCGTTCGGGGCATCTTTACTTTACCTTGAAAGATGAGAGTGCTCAACTGAAATGCGTGATGTGGCGTTCCGGTGCGGAGAAGTTGCTCTTTGCGCCAGAAGATGGGGATGCGGTGGTTGTCCACGGCCGTATTTCTGTTTACGAAGCGAGTGGCGCTTACCAACTCTATGCTGATCGCATGGATCCGACTGGACGGGGCGATTTGGCAGTTGCCTTTGAAAAGTTGAAGCAAAAGCTGGCTGATGAAGGGTTGTTTGACCCAGAATTCAAGAAACCGATCCCCGCGTTCCCACGCAAAATAGGAATCGTTACCTCTGCGGATGCTGCGGCTTTGCGTGATATTTTGAACGTGCTGCGACGGCGTTATCCGCTTGTTTCTGTCCTAATTGCACCCACATTGGTGCAGGGAGATCAAGCGCCGTCACAAATCGTGCGCTCGCTGCGCTGGCTGGATGGGCGGGATGATGTTGACACGATCATCATTGCGCGTGGTGGGGGTTCGATGGAGGATTTGTGGGCGTTTAATGACGAAACGTTAGCCCGGACGATTTTTGCGGCCAATCATCCCATTATTAGCGGGGTGGGGCATGAGGTTGATTTTACGATTACCGATTTTGTGGCCGATTTACGAGCGCCGACGCCATCAGCGGCCGCCGAGTTAGCTGTACCTGATTTAGAAGAGATACGGCCGTTATTCGTGGGCATTCAAACCAAATTAAGCAATGATATGCGGGCACGGATTGAGCAAGCCCGTTGGCAAGTGCAGGCCCTGACACGCAATTTAGAGCATCTCAGCCCCCGTTCCCATGTCGATAATTCGCGACAACGGATTGATACATTGGTTAATCGCTTAGATCGCGCGATCTTACGCCAATTGGAACACGCAGGAAATCGCTTAGCATTGCTGGAAACGGGATTAACGGCCGTTTCCCCATTAGCTACCCTCGCACGAGGGTACGCCATTGTTCGAGATGAAAACGGCCGTGTTGTGCGTTCAGTACAAGAGGTGGCCGTAGACGATGCTATTTCTATTCAATTGGCTGATGGGGAATTGGAAGCAACAGTTAAGGAGAAGCGTGATGCGTAAACCGTGTTGCGTGAAAGGAATTGAACGATCATGACCCAACTACTCATCACCCGCAAATTATCAGATGAAGCGATGTCATTGATTGATGATGCGGGAATTGATTACCACTTAAACGAAGCCGATGTGCAATGGTTGCCGGAAGAACTGGCTGAACAGATTCAGGATGCAGAAGTGGTGATTTGTTTGCTCACCGACAAGATGACAGCCGAATTGATGGATGCGGCGCCACACTTAAAACTGATTGCCAATGTGGCTGTCGGCTATGACAATATCGATGTACAAGCCGCCACGGAACGCGGCATTTTGGTAACTAATACGCCTGACGTATTGACAGAAACGACAGCTGATTTAGCCTTTGCCTTGTTGTTGGCCATTGCGCGGCGCATTGTGGAAGCAGATGCGTTTATGCGCGCAGGGAAATTGAAATCGTTTGAACTGTTCCCCGCGTTGATGGGAACGGATGTGTTTGGTAAGACGTTGGGCATTGTGGGAATGGGGCGTATTGGAACGGCCGTTGCGCGGCGCGGTGCCTTAGGTTTTGGCATGAAGGTGCTCTACACGGCCAATTCCCCAAAATCAGAGGCAGAAGAAGAACTTGGCGCGACCCAAGTTGATTTTACTACGTTACTCAAAGAAAGTGATTTTATCAGCATCAATGCGCCGATGACACCAGCAACCCATCATTTATTCACGATTGATGAACTGCGCCAGATGAAGCCGACCGCGTGCTTAATTAACACAGCCCGCGGTCCGTTGATCAAAGAGGCTGATTTGGTGCAAGCGCTGCGCGAAGGCATCATTCGTGGGGCGGCGCTCGATGTATTTGAACATGAACCATTGATGGCCGATGGTTTAGCGGATTTGAAACAAAACCTGATTGTGGCCCCACATGTGGGCAGTGCGACCGTTGAGACCCGCGAAAAAATGGCGCTGTTGGCCGCGCAAAATGCAGTGGCGTTCTTAACTGAAAAACGGCCGTTAACACCGGTGAATGAGCTGTCAGGTGCTTAGGTGTCAAGGTCAGGTTTCTTCAACACATGACACCTGAAAACGTAACACTTTTTTAATCCATCGGTGGATCAAAGCGTTTGGGGAAAGTAAATGCTGTCGGTGTTGGCCCGAGATGGGCGAGTGTCTCTAGTTTTTCTTCCGCTTCTGCCACGGTGGGAATGTGTCCATCAGGAATCCACCACAAGACCATGTGCGGTCCGTCGAGGCGGTCAAACCATTGCTTGCGATTTTGAAAGACTTCGAGATGACGCCCTTGGTAGGCATAACTGCGCAGCGCATCCACAGATTCCCAAACGGACATATTGACTAAGATTGTTGGATCGTTAAAAGAACGAATATCAGTAGCATCACCAGATTCTCCGATTAAACGCCAGACAAAGCCGGGACTGTTATCTGCTAGCGCGTTTACTTCATCCAGTTGAGCCGCAAAATCAGCCATCAAGGGATCATCAATGGGGGCTTTCATGCGAGCGATGTTGAGTTGGGCAAGATTGTATTTTGTCATGATTATTTCCTTATTTAACGCAGAGGCGCAGAGACGCAGAGAAAAGTGCAAATCTTGGCATATGCGTGATTCGTTTTTGTGATAGTGGGAGTTTACGGCCGTATCTTGCAGAAATCTTGTACGATAGTGACCTTTTATGGGTTTTGTCCACGGACAAACTGATAAGGGGTCGTGCCCACGATGGTTTTGAAGCGACGTGTGAAGTGACTTTGATCGACAAAGCCAACCATTTGCGCCACATCTGCAATGGAGCGTCCTGCTGCAAGCTGCCTTTTCGCTTCCTCAATACGAATTTGGAGCAAATAGGTGTACGGTGGCATGCCCATACTTTTACGGAAGCTGCGCATCATATAGGCACGATTAAGATGGGTCAGTTCCGCTAACTCATCGATGGAAACATTGTCTTGATAATGGGTGTGCAGATACGCTTTGATTTTTCGGATTGCTTCTGGTTCATGGCCGTTTGGGGGCAGTGCGGTTTTGCCATATTGTTGCGCAAGGGCAGCAAATGTTTCTAGCAGCGCTGTTTCTTGCTGCAAAGCGTCAGTTGTATTGCTGAGTTGGGTGTGCAGTTGTATCAGTTGTTTAGCCCAGACGGGATCGTAGACAACCACGTCGGAAAAATAAGGTAACTTTGCCTTATCCGCTAACAAATGACGATACAACGTTTCATCGAGATAGAGCATGCGGTAGGAGATGGGATTGTTGTTGACGGCGTATCCGGTGTGCACGGTGTCTGGATTCATGAGGACAAGGCTTCCAGCGGGATGATAATGCGTGGTTCCTTTGACCTCATTGCCACTGACCCCCGCTTCGATGACACCGATGGCATATTCTGCATGGCTGTGACGGCCGTATTCGTGCGTGCTTCCTTCTGCTTGAAAAGAGGAAAGCCCTGCAATTTGTGGGATCTGTCGTAATTGACTTTTGTTTTGTGGTTTTGTTGTGATGGAAATGTTTTTCATAGTTGATGCAGGACAAGCGATTTCAGGAAATGTCCTATTGTTAAATTGGCTTGATAGTATAGCGCCAGCAATATAAGATACCCATTATATGAGTATAAAATACAAACTTTTATATGCAGGTGCTCGCGTTTATTGGTTTATTTTCCGGCCGTTTAATCTGGGCGTAAACATCATGTTTGTGCGCGATGAACATATCTTATTGGTCAAACACACTTATAAAGGGGGATGGCATTTGCCTGGTGGTGGTGTGCATCGCGGAGAAGATTTAGGCGGGGCGGCTCACCGAGAGGTGGATGAAGAG
>JBNKHS010000040.1:0-17531 GCA_050290485.1 Promineifilaceae bacterium (SeqCode)
CCCACTCATCATCTACAACTCCTGCTTAAAACCCGAAAACCATTTGCTGAACACTCGAACTAATGCCCGCCTTCAACCTCTTTACCTGCAGCAACCCATGCCCGTTTTGCATCCTCATAACCCATTTCATATAGTTCTTCATGTCCTTCTTTTGTGTAGCGAACAATACGATCTACAGCAATGGCTTTCTTTGGAGCAACAATCATCGGCTCTGGTAATTCATGGTATTCGTTTTGAATGATGTCGGGGATTCCATCTCCATCTTCATCGACAAAATTAGGATTTTCACCCCGTAACTGACTAACTAAAAGCCGATTGGCTGCTTGCAGACGTGCATTTTCAACCTGCAAACGAACCATTTCGTTAATACGGCGGAACATCTTCAGATCTGACTGAAAAGAAGCAAGCAGCGCCCACTCCAGCATCGTGCTGGCGGCTGCTAACATATTTTTGGGTGGCTCAACATGTAATTCTTCATCATCTTCCCACGGAGTCATGATCACAACAACAATATCTTCAGCCCCAGCATCAATCGCTGGCCCAAGGGGTGTGTTTGCCACGGTTGCTCCATCCCAATACAAATTATCATTGAGCATTGTAGCTGGGTAAACCAGAGGAATTGAACAACTAGCAATAATATGATCCAACCCAATCGCTTCTTGCGTCATATGGCTTGGATAGAAATCTGTACTATTGCCAAACACATGCAAATGTCCAGAAGAAATTTCCGTTGCTGTCACGCGCAAATGAACGGCCGCTTCTGATGAATTGATACGATCAAAATGAACCCACCCCTCTTTTTGTAATGTTTCACGTAATGGTGCTGTATCCAACAAATAATTTCCTTCCAATACATTCCATTTAGCTTTTTGCACGTCATTTGTGGAAAGCCGTCGCCACAACGACCATAACGAAAATGCATTATGCCCGGAAGCAATTGCTGCTCCATTGACTGCGCCAATTGATGTGCCACTCACAATATCCGGCAACCAATCATGTTCTTCTAAAAAGCGCAAAACACCCACATGATAAGCACCGCGTCCGCCCCCACCAGATAATACCAGAGCTTTTTTTCGCTTATTATCATCCATAACCAAGAACCTCCTATACATCAAGTTTAAAAGTATTTAGATGTAAGTAAATCTATATCGTTGGAACTACGTGCAGACCTTCGAGCTTAAAAAGATTAATGGTAAATCTACAAAACAGTCAAGGCTAGAAAACTCGAAAGTATTGACTAAAAGAGTATGTAAAGGGTTATTTAGTTAGAGATAGCAATTAACTATTAGCCAACAAGGTATGATGGACGGGATGTAGCGGCAACAGTTTCTTTCATTTCTTCGATACTTATATTGGGAGGTACAACAGGAATGATAATGTGGAAACTTGTCCCAGGTAAACGGGCTTCATCTTCGCCTTCTGATTCTACCCAAATGCGCCCACCGTGTCCTTCAATAACACCTTTGGCGATGGGCAAACCCAAACCAGGACCTGCCCCTTTAAATTTGGTGCTGCCCGTTGAATGTAATTGTGGGTCACCGATACGGAAGAACTTCTCAAAAATCAATTCATGAAAACGGGCATCAATACCAATACCTGTATCGCGAATAATAATTTCAATGAATTTTTCCTCTGAAATTTGACTAGGAACAAGGGCGGCAATGACATTAATGCTACCACCATCAGGTGTATACTTGACCGCATTACCTAACATATTAGAAAACGCTTGTACCATCCGCTTAAAATCTGCATGAATAGGAGGCAACTCTTCAACGCCATCTAAATGAAACGAGATACGTCTTTCTCGTAATGCCTGGGCAATTGGCTCCATGGCCAGACGAACAACAGTGTCCATTTGCGTTTTAACATATGTTAATTGCATACCATCTACGTCTAGCTGACTCGCATCTAACATCGCTGTAATCAATGTTTCTAATTGTCGTGTTGCTCGATCCACATGTCCCACAATTTCACGGGTTTGCTCTCTTGTTAGTGCGTTCTCTTCATTCATCGCTGCTAAGATGTCTGTATATCCCTTTACTTGGGTTAATGGGGTTCGCAGTTCGTGAGATGCAATTGTAATGAAGTCGGACTTTACCCGATCCATGACCTCTAATTTTTCATTTTGATCAATGAGGTCTTCGTTAAGATGGCGGATTTGTTCATTTTGGGTATTAAGCTCAGAATAGAGGCGCGCGTTTTGCAAAGCAACGACCGTTTGATCTGCCAAAGTTTGCATCAACTCTAATTCATCAGGTTGATAAGGGACCCCCGATGCTTTAGGCCCAATAGCAACGATACCGTTTAGATCAGAGCCATCACTGACAGGGACATAAACTTCCATTTCTAATTGTTTCAGCCATCCACGATCTTCTACCGAGATTTCATTGTAAAGCGGATTGTAGTCAATATCATATTGCAGTAATGGTTGATGTTGGAGCGAAAGCGCAGCAATATAGTTGTCGTCAAAAGCAAGATGGATGTTATCTTGGGGGATGTAACCCATCGCAGGAACGGTTTCTAATTCATAAGAACTATCTTCATTTTTCGTGACGAGCATTAAAGCGCCACGATTGGTTTCGATTAGCTCGCTAAGGGTGCCGATAATCAGTAATGAGAGTTGTTGCACATCTAATGTGCGTGCGCTGGCCTGACTATAATTACGAATCGCTTGATTTGTGTCGAATACCTCACCGCCTAAGAACCGATAGGTTATCCCTTTGATCAAGGAGCGATAAGGATCATAGAGGAAAAATCCGATGGTGAATGTGATCCCAATAAGCAGGATGGTTAAGGTGTTGGTTGCATCTATTTGTTGCAATAAATCATCGACGCGTAAAATGAGCAGAAGGATGAGAATTAGGGGTAATGCTGAAAAGACGTTAATAATGAGGAAGGCGACGGTACGACTTGTACGGGTGCGAACATCGAATATGCGATAAGATGATACTCCGTATGCGATTCCAACAAGTCCGATAAAACGAATAATTTGCCCAGCTAATTGGATCCAAAATACTTCAGTAAAAATAAGAATCTCACCTAAGAATATCGTACCCAAAGCAAGACACCAATATAATAATCGGTTTGCATGCCACGGTAAGGGGGTGTTTTTGTATTCTCTCCAGGTACGGGCAAGAATGAGACCACTTAACCCAAACCAAGTCATGAAGGCGAGCAATGTGCCATTGGTTATATTGAGATGTGTCCCATCAGGAAGCACAAAATAACGATAGGGCGTCAGTAAATTGACCAAAATTACAGAAAGCAAAGTAAGCGTAATAAGCGTGATTATTACCTTTGACGGCCGTTTTTCGATATAGGTTGTGGTGGTGATGCCAATGACACAACTGTTGCAGAGCAGGATCATGTAGGCAAAGTTGGGAATATTAATTTGCCCTTCTAAATAAAGAGAGAATTCCCAAAGGATTGAAAAAAAGATCGCAATGAGCAGCCAATTGGTTTGTTTTTTGTCTTGCCCACGACGTATTTTAGGCATCACGATGAGAACCGTATAGAAGAATACGCCAAGTAAGGGCAGGTATTGTGTCGTGTCGTTTATATTCATAAATGAATTATAGGTCTGGCGATTGTGTCATGCATAAAAACGATTTTGAATAAAACTCTGTAAAGATTTGCAATTATGATGATATGAGAACATGATAATTTGCCTTAAGGTGGTTCAAGAAACCTTTATATGCTCACACTCACACTTAATATTGTTTCACTCAGGCTAAGCTGTGTATATTGTAACGGTGGAATTATGCCGTGACAATGGAGAAAAACTTTTGGTACTTCTGTACTGGCATGGGAATTAAGCTGTGGTTAAGAATAAAAAAGCACAGCCCATGCTGTGCTTTTTGAGCGGAGAGAGAGGGATTCGAACCCTCGATAGGTTTCCCTATACACGCTTTCCAAGCGTGCGCACTAAGCCACTATGCGACCTCTCCATATGAAGTGAATATTATAGTAGAAGTGGCGTGGCGGGCAAGTTATTTAAGATTGTGTTTAGTTGATAGTTGTTAGCTAAATGTTAAACACCTTTACCAGCCAACGGCCGTTCCATCGTTGCGTGGTTCACTACCGCCAATGAGTATGCCTGTTTCGGGATTGCGGATGATGACTTGGCCGCCACCGTAGTGCATTGGTTGGTCTTTGGGAAGGAAGATGTGGCCGCGGTGTTCTAAATTGGTGCGGATGGCATCGGAAACGGCCGTTTCCAGCGCAACCTCTTTATCCTTTTGCCAATAAAAGCGAGGTGCATCCAATGCAGTTTGGGGATCCATATCGAATTCAACCAAATTTAGCCCTACCTGCAAATGACCTTGTGGCTGCATAAAGCCTCCCATCACACCAAAACTGCTCCACGCCTGCCCATTTTTGGTAATAAATCCGGGAATGATGGTGTGAAACGGCCGTTTTCCTGGTGCAGCTTCATTTGGATGGCCAGCAACAAGCGAGAAATTGGCTCCTCTGTTTTGCAATTGTATGCCCGTAGTCCCTGCCGTTAATCCGCTGCCAAATCCCATATATAAACTTTGAATCCAGCTGACCATATTTCCCTTTTCATCCGCAACCGTGAGGTAAACCGTGTCTCCAATTTGGTTGGGATTGCCCGGAACAGGTGTTAGAGCAGATGAAGGTGAAAATAGATTCAGTCTCGTTTGGGTATAAGCATCGCTCAATAAACTATTGATGGGCACATCGACTTGCTTAGGATCACCAATATAAGCATGGGCATCGGCAAAGGCCAGTTTGATCGCTTCGATGAGGGCATGATAATAATCGGCCGTAGCATACCCCAACGCCTGTAAATCAAATCCCTTGGCGATATTTAATGCTAGTAAAGCCGTCAATCCCTGCCCATTTGGTGGAATTTCATGGAACGTGTATCCTTTTTTGTAATCAATGGAGATTGGCTCGACCCATTCAGGCTGATAATTAGCCAGATCATCAACAGTTAAAACCCCACCGCTTTCTTGCACACAGCGAGCAATTTGCTCAGCAATATGTCCATGATAAAACGCATCATATCCATTTTCAGCAATTGTTTGTAACGATTGGGCAAACTCGGGATTTTGAAAACGTTCAGCTGGTTTGGGTGCTTTCCCATTGGGCAGCCATACCCGTTTGGAATCAGGATGGGCGCTCATTTTTTCGGTTGAACGTTGCCATGCACGCGCAATTCGTTGCGAAACAGGGTAGCCATTGCGTGCATAATCGATAGCTGGCGTTAGTAGGCGATCCAACCCCATCGTACCAAAACGATTGAGTGCAAATTCCCACCCACGTACGCTGCCCGGCACAGTTACAGCTAATGCGCCCAATGCTGGAAATGTCTCATGTCCTTGACTGCGCACCAGTTCAGATGTGAGCTGCATAGGTGCTGGTCCACTCGCATTTAGTCCATACAACTTGCCTTTTTCGGCCATCCAAATTAAAGCAAATGCATCTCCTCCGATTCCTGTTGAACACGGCTCGACAGCACATAAAGTAGCAACGGTTGCAATTGCGGCGTCTACTGCGTTGCCACCTCTCTTTAGAATGTCTAGTCCTGCTTGGGCGGCTAGAGGTTGGCTGGTTGCTACCAGTCCATGATTGGCAATGATATTAGAACGTCGGCTGTGGAAATTGAATGCTTCAAAATTCATGGATTCTCCTTTTCTTGACACCGAACAAGTGTTCGTGTATACTCTCGACAGAACAAATGAGCGAGTCGAAAGAACTATTGAAATGTTGACTTTGCTCCTTATATTTAAGGAGTCTTGCTATGAGTGAAAAGCCATTATCAGAGCGACAACAAAAAATGTTGGATTATATTCATAACTATATTGCAGAAAACGGCCGCCCCCCAACAATTCGAGAAATAGGCGGGGCCGTGGATATAAGCTCAACATCAGTTGTTAATTATAATTTGACTCGTCTTAAAGAAAAGGGATTACTGGAACGAGACGCGGAAGTTTCTCGTGGATTACGCTTAACCGAAAAAGCATTGGTTTTGTATGGTGGCATTCGTGATGCTGTAGATGATTTTGCGTCTCATTTCTTACAAATACCATTGGTTGGTAACATTGTTGCTAGCGAACCTTTAGTGACGATGGAAAACGCATATGATTATGATGATGTTATTGAAGTCAGCACTAGCATGATTTCAGGTAGAAGCGATGATTTATATGCATTGCGTGTTAGTGGTGATTCAATGATTGATGCGATGGTGAATGATGGCGATATTGTGATCGTGCGCTCTGCTCAGGATGCACGTAATGGCGATATGGTTGCTGCATTGGTCGATAATGACACAACTACATTAAAACATTTTTACCATGAAGGTAAGCAAATTCGATTGCAACCGGCAAATCCGACTATGGACCCAATTTATGTTGAACCGGATCGCGTTGAGATTCAGGGCAAAGTAATGATGGTCTTGCGACAAACGGCCTAATTTGAGAGTGAATACATTAACGGCGGCCAAATCGGTCGCCTTTTTTTTAACCTAATAACAGAACATTTGGTCTATTTACTGTGAGGATGTATGGTAGTTTGACAAAAATCTTGATGATTGGAAGAACATATGGCAGATCAGGAAATGTGGCAGAAAATGATGAAGGAAGAACGATTAAAACATCAACTAGAACTGCAATCGAGGCAAATTGAGAAGGTATTTAGTCATCATCAATTGCCAGCTCAAGTTGCTGGGGGACAGGTGCAACCATGGCAAATTCGCTTTGATTTACATGCGCAAATTGAGGCTGGTGTTGAGTTGTTGCGCAAATTGAAACAGGATTTACTAACTGTTCTTGGTGCAACCTTGATTCATGATGAGGGCGGATGGTCGATTAATGTTTCTCGCTCAGACGATGTGCCTGTTGCCTTGTTGGATATTATGCCCCTGTTAAAGGAGGTTCCTCCAGTTACGGCCGTATTAGGCTTAGTTGAAGATGGAAGCCCATTATTAACTGGATTAAAAAAAGATGATCTGATGCATATGTTAATTTCTGGCAAGCAGGGTGCGGGCAAAACAACATTATTGCGCACGATTGCCATCTCTTTAGCGATGAATAATCGCCAGCATAAACTGCAGCTTGCCATATTAGCGCCCTCAAAAAGTCAAACTAAAACAAACGCTATCCTAAATCCATTATCATTATTACCTCATATGTTGTTTTCTATTGCAGAAACTGAGGATGAATGTATGGCAACCTTAGATTTTTTGGTAGATGAACTTGCGTATCGCTTAGAACAAAAAATGACCACACCTTCGATCATCGTCTTGATTGATGAATTGTCGCTGTTAATGGAAGAAGGCGACAAGATGGTGAAAGATATGCTTCTTCCAATATTACAAAAAGGGCCAGAAGTTGGTATCCATTTGATTATGACGACAGAGGAACCACAATCTGAATTGATGACCCTAGCTATGCGTGCTTCGATTCCGTTGCGTTTGGTGGGACAGTGTGAAAATGAGTTGGATGCCAAAGCTGGGGCAGGGATTGGAGGGACAAAAGCTGAATATTTATTAGGAGCTGGTGATTTTTTGGCGGTTGTTGAGGATGCAGTTGTTCATTTTCAGGCAGCCTCAATTGGGGATTATGATTTGCACTTGACGTTAGATACATTGCAGCGTAATCGACCACGTCCAGTTATCGCTAAACCATTTAACCCTAAGATAAACAACGCACAAAATGATCGTGCGCAAGAGAATTTTTATTGGTTCAATGAATCAATTTTGACTTGATAGGAGGTTTTTAAATGGAAATTGGCATGTTATGGCTGGATGCAGATAAATCACGGTCGTTTGAAGAGAAGGTGAAGCGTGCTGTGGATTATTACAAAGATAAATACGGCCGTTTCCCAGAGCTGTGTGTTGTCAATGCCAACATGGTAAATGATGAGAAAAAAGTTGGTCGCGTACAGGTTGTACCCCAAAAAACAATTCAGCCCAACCATTTTTGGTTGGGCATGAAATCTGCTTAACTTTTTACCCGGAACGGGTATTTATTATTTATTTAAGTTTTCTGTTTACTCTTCTTGTATAGAGCGCATCAATACTGTACGTGTGCCCCCTTCAATTAAAGAAAGGGTGGCTTTATAAGTACGGCCGTTTCCTAACCCAAGCTCTTTTTCCGAAGAAAACTCACCATTAGCCGTTTGTGTAATGAACTGTGCTGCTGTTTCATCCTTGATCAACTTGTCAATGGGATGACCAGCGAGTTTTACATCCGGTAAGCCAAATGCTTCTCGGCCTGCATTATTGATCAAGATCAACTTCATTTGTTCATCAACAACCAAAACCGGATCATCAGTTTGTTCTACAACCGCGACCAATGTGTCTCGTTCCAGATCGATGTCCTTATAAATGTTGGCATTATTGATTGCAATGGTTGCATATCCACCTAAAGCGGACAAAGCACGGGTATCATTGCTATCGAAAGATGTTTCTTTAAGACGATTGGTAACGCCCAGGACGCCAATTGGTTTGTTTTGTAGAATGAGCGGAACGTATATTAAGGACTTTACAAGCAATGCTGTATGTGTTCGATTGATTTTAGAATCGTGACCAATAGCGATAGCTCGTTTGGTTTGCAATACCTTCCCTGCCAAACTGTCGTTGACCCGTTTGCGCATTGATTGTGTCTTAGAATCAAGATTTTTTGATGCACGGGTATATAACTCCCCATGTTCTTCATCTAAAAGCATCAAAGAACCTTCTTCGGCACCAACAACATAAACGGCCGCTTCTACGACACGATGCAACACCTCTTCAAGATCGAGCGAAGAGGCAACTGATTTACCGACACCATAAAGGACATTAAGTTCTTGGGCACGTCTTTGTAATTGAGAGTTGCTTTCCATCAATTGTTGTACCAATTGATCTCGCTCTCTTTGCAGGCGACTTTCTCGTAATGCTCTATCAACAGATTCACTTATTTCGTCTGCATCAAAGGGTTTGATTACATAATCACGTATACCCAATCGAAATGCCGTTACGGCCGTTTCTTCAGAACCATGTGCGGTTGCCAAAATGGCCGGAATTTCGATACCACGCTCTTTTAATTTTTCCAAAACTTCAAGACCAGTCAAGCGTGGCATTTGTTGATCGACAATCATTAAGTCGGGTTCTTTTGCAATTGCCATTTCAAGCCCCATCAAACCATTGGACGCTTGCATGACTTCAAACCCTTTCGGTTGTAAGATGTATTCACACAGAAAATCTCTAATTTCCTGAGAGTCATCGATGACTAGAACACGCTCGTACATGTATTACCATCCTCTGGTTGGAAGCTGTTTTTCGGGTTTTCGATATTCTTCACACTGACCCATTTTTTCATCATAGTTTACTACTCGGACTATATCCACGCAACCCCCCAATCCCATAATTTATATGATTTATGTGTATCTTAGTAAAAACTTGTCACACTAAATTGCTTGAGTTAGCATGTCTGCGTGGATACGCAAAATTTGACCAAGAATAATTTAGTAAGATTACTTTTTATATTAAGCTCGCTTTTTCTTTTTGTTGCTTGTGCTGGTGACGGAGCAGAAGAGGGTGTGGTGATCACGGCAGTCGTTGAAGATATTGTGGCCAGTGATGAGGATGTGTCCGTTACACGCATTATTTCGCGTACATTACCCGCTACACCAGTTACCATACTTGATCCAGAGGTAGAGCCTCCTATTACCTTAGATATTAGCTTTATCCGTGAACTCCCGCCTAATATTGATCCCCAACTTTCTACCAGTAGCGACGGTGCTGATTTAATTGAAAACATTTTTGCAGGTCTTACCCGTTTTAATCATGAGACAAACTTTGTCGATCCGCAACTGGCACGTGAATGGCGGGTGGAGGACAACGGCCGTTTATGGATTTTTGATCTGCGCGAAGATGTGTTTTGGATACGGCCGTCTACCGAATTACAAAACGGAATTGAACAAGCCGAAATTGTAAGACCATTGATTGCCAATGATATTGTTTATGCTATTCGCAGAGCCTGTAATGCGACAAATAATGTGCCCGATGCCTTTATCTTATTTATTATTGAAGGATGTGAAACTGTGCATCGCTTACCCACTCCAAGAGCTGCCGACTTGGCGAGCATTGGGGTTGAAGCGCTTGATGATTCGACATTACAGGTGCGCTTAACCAAACCATCAAGCTACTTTCTTACGATGACCAGCCTGCCTATTTTCCGACCCATTCCTCCCGAATTGGTTGAAGAATATGGAGAAGAGTGGACTATCGAAGAGGGGTTTATGACCAGTGGCCCTTATTTTCCCACAAATGATGCCTTAAATAAATTAGTAGCCAATCCTTGGTGGCCACTCGAGAAAAAAGGGAACGTTGATATCGTTAATATTCGTTATCTGGATTCTGATGAAGACGCGATGACGATGTGGCGCGATAAAGAGTTAGATTATATTGACGCTACGAATTTTGATTCAGCACAATTTGATGATCGTACCCGTTCCCATATGCGTACGGTAACCAATCAGGTTTTATATTATTTGGGGTTTAATTTTGACAGTGGCGTCTTCCGAGAAGAAAAGGTACGGCGGGCTTTTTCGGCGGCGATTGATCGTGAACTGCTTGTTGAAGAATTATTTGGGGATACGGCCGTTGGCATGAAACATATTGTGCCTCCAGGCGTACTAGGCTCTGTTCCGACAGATTTGGTCGGTGTTGGTTATAGTCCAGATTATGCGAGATTGCAGATGGCAGAAAGCGGGTTTGGTACGTGTGCAGCATTGCCAGAAATGCGCTTTTTGGTGACCACTTCGGATCAATCACTACGACAAGCGGAGTTGATTATCAAAATGTGGCAAGATGAAAGAGATGGGTTAGGCTGTCCCGAAGATGTGTTTACCATTGAGCAGGCACAATTTGGGACGTTATTGGCCAATACGCGTTCTGATGCAGGTGCACGTCGCCCCGATATTTTTGAACTTGGCTGGGCGTCTTACTATCCCGATGCGCATAATTGGTTGGGGGATTTGATTCATTGTGAGGAGAGCGAGAATCGAGAAAATAGACCTTGTTCTGAAGTGGATGATGTTATTCGAAGGGCGTCACAAACAACGAACTTGGAAGAGCGATGGGAACTTTATCGAGAGGTAGAGAATATGCTTTTTGATGACTCAGGCCTTGCACCTATTATTCCGCTTTATGTGCGTTCGAATACGATTTTGGTGCAAGGTTGGGTAGAAAAGTTTGTACCAGCCTTATTTGGTGGTGAACAGTTTGATACCTATCAACTCAATGCAGATTTGAAGGAATTGGAGCAGAGTCGATAAATGACGGATTTAACCATATATGGCCCGTTTGTAGAACAGGCACAACAGTTTGGGGTAACCCTCACAGATGCACAGGTAGCGCAATTTGCGCAGTATGAGGCGTTATTGCTTGAGTGGAACGGCCGTATCAATTTGACAGCTATTCGCGAACCAGAGCAGATTCGCCTACGTCATTTTTTGGATGCCTTAACATGTGTGCAGCTGACAGGTAACTTAAATGGACAAAGCATGATTGATGTAGGTACGGGGGCTGGCTTCCCTGGTTTGCCTCTGAAAATCATCTTTCCAGAGTTACGTTTAACCTTGTTGGAAAGTGTGCAAAAAAAGGCACGTTTTTTGCAAGCGGTGGTGGATGAGTTGGCCCTAAGTGATGTGCGTGTGCTTGCTGAACGTGCAGAAACGGTGGGCCAGTTAACTGAGTATCGAGAGCAATATGATTGGGCTGTGGCCCGTGCCGTGGCTGAGATGCGTGTTTTGGTTGAGCTGTTATTGCCTTTCTGTCGTGTGGGTGGTTTTGTGCTGGCGCAAAAAGGAAGTAGTGCCCAAGAAGAAACGGCCGTTGCGGCCAATGCACTCAAGGTATTAGGCGGACAACATCAAGAAACCGCTGAAATTTATTTGCCAGAACGAGAAGATCCTCATTATTTGGTTTTGTTTATGAAGCAAAAGGAAACACCAGCTAAGTACCCGCGTCGTGTGGGCATGCCTGCAAAACGGCCGTTATAGATTAGTGCTTATTATTGACGGTAATAGCGCCTCGATAGAGCGTTTCTGGTTCATCTTTTCCCTTCAGATGGACGGGTGCCATCGCCTCAATTTTTATTTCCTTGAGTAGGTCTGGTGCAGTTTTGGCTACGTCCTTATAAATACTTTCAGAGACTACTACTTCTCCATCAGCGGCGATATCGACAAGCCGGTGGGCAATATTGATGGCTACCCCGACCATGCGGAACGTCATCCGGGTTTCGGCACCGACGTTGCCAACAATTACATCCCCTTGTTCGATGCCAATACCCATACCAAATCCTGCACCTAGTTCGGCAAAAAGCTCCTTGCGCAGTGCATTAAACGCTATTTGCATAGCAACGGCCGTTTGCAAGGCACGAACAGGCGCATCTTCATGATCAAATGGCGCATTAAACGCGACCAGCAACTCGTCTCCTGTTAGCTCAAAAATTGTGCCTTCATATTGATAGACAACTTCCGTCATACGGGTAAAGAATTTATTGTAGCTGGCAATGACTTGCTCTGCGTCTACTAAGCGGGTAAAACGGGTTGATTCGCGAATATCGGCAAACATAACGACGGCATGGCGTCGTTCTCGTCGTGCCAACAAGCCTGGCTCGTGGGAGAGGACATGATCGACTAAACTTGGTCCCATATACCGCGTGAAGGTATCTTTTACTATTTTCTTTTCAAGCTCTATTTGTTGTAATTTTAGCTCTTCGGCCTTTTTTAGCTCGGTAATGTCCTGCATAACGGCCGTATAACCAACACCACGAATCGGTGAAACGGTAGCAAAGAAGGTTTGGCTGGCATTGACCGAAATTTCTTTCGTAAAGGCAGACGTTTTTCCCTTGGCAAAGATGTCTACAAGCTGTGCCAATTGGGGGACATCTTGTACTGCTTGCAAGATGTGAGAATCATCTAAATGGAATACACGCCGTGCTGTATCATTGATGATGGAGATACACCAATCTTCATCGGTAGTAATAATGGCATCGCTCGTTTGTGCCAAAATAGCCCCTAACTTACTCCGTTCTTCGCTAATGTTGTTGAAGAGGTAAGCATTGCTGATGGCCGTGGACAATGTGCCCCCGATGGCTTCAAGTAGAGCGCGGTGTTCATTGGTAAAATACCCCACTTGTGGGTGGTTTAGGATAATGATGCCGACAGGGCCGTTCGGCCCAAATAAGGCAACCCCAATGGCACTGCCTGTTTCCTCTTCATGATCTGGCAGCGTAATCCAGCGATCATCTTGGCGAATATCATTGATGATTTCTGTTTCCCGATTGTGTAATAGCCAATGCCCCAAGCCACGAGACATCACTGCTTTGGTGACACTGTCGCTAATTTCTAGAGGGGATCCAGCGCGGATGAGGAATTTATGGGTTACATCCCCGGTTTCATCGAGCAACATGATATTGCCCTTTTGTGCTTCGACCGCTTTTTGTGTTTCGGTGATGATGTCGGACATCATTTGATTGAGGTTGAGGTTGTTGTTGACTGCCCGGCTAATGTTGTACAGAAGTTGCAGCCGGTTTCTTTCTTCTTCTAAACGAGCTCGTGCTTGCTTGACTTCGATCAAAGTGCGTACACGCACGATTAACTCTTCGCGCACATGAGGCCGAGAGAGGAACTCATCAGCACCAACGCGTTTGCCTTCAATGCGAGCATCAACGTCATTACGTGCGGTAACCATAATGATGGGGATATGACGTGATTTGGGATCTTCGCGGAGGATTTTGCATACTTCGAATCCATCCATCATGGGCATCATGATGTCGAGCAGGATAATATCGGGATCTTGCGTGTGGGCGATTTCTATGCCCTCTGGACCAGATTCGGCCTCGATGATTTCATACCCTTCTATCCGTAATTGTGAGCCCAGCAGAAGCCGATTTTCGTAGGTATCATCAATGATCAGGATACGTGCTTTTTTGCTTTCTTCACTGGGTTGTGGACTCACGATGGCGTTTGCTCCAATTGAATACGGCCGTTTGCGACGAGGAGTTGAGTGGATTCAGTAAGAAACTTATCGGTAAACATAGCTGGATCAGTTGCAGTTAAAATTGCTTGCGAAACATTGGTTACGTAATCGAGTAAGGCAGCACGCCGTTTGTCGTCTAATTCAGCAACAACTTCATCTAGTAAAAGGATTGGGGTTTCTCCGCTTACATTTTTCATCCAATTAATTTCGGCCATTTTTAAAGCAAGTAAGGCGCTTCGTTGTTGCCCACGCGAACCAAAACTACTTAAGGAACGGCCGTTTAAAGAAAACATCCAATCATCGCGATGAGGGCCAACACTGGTAGTGCCCCGAGCTAAATCTTGTGACTCTGCATTGTTCAGAGCAGTTTCAAATCGCTCTGCTACTTTTGCCTCATCCATGTTTTCTTGTAACCATTCACCTGCTTGCTGCAACACTTCAATACTTCCCCTATTTTTAGAGCGGACAGCCTCTATGCGAGGTAGATAAAACAATCTAATCGACTCGCCGCCATCCGTCAAGGATTCGTAATGAATTCGTTGTGCCTCGCGTGCCATTGCTGCTAAGAACTTGGTTCGTCGCATAAAAAGCTGTGTGCCTAAGTTGATTAGCTCCTTGGTAAACACGGGTAACACATCACGACTACCAAGCCCTTCTACAATTTGGCGTAGTAAGGCATTCCTCTGATCTAATACCTTATTGTAATGAGAGAGCGATTTACAGTAAATAGGATCAATTTGGCATAACGTGATGTTCATGTAACGTCGACGTTCGCTGGGTGAGCCCGTAATGAGTTGAATATCTTCAGGAAGGAAGAGGACCACGCGCAAATTACCCAGTAAATCCATCAGGCGAACTTTCCGTTTATTGACTAAAGCTTCGCGACGAAAACTGCGTTGGCCATTACGCAGCTGCTGGCTTTTTTCGAGGATAAGTCGCATTTCGATGTGGCGATTGCCTGCTTTGGTTTGAATGTCAGCCACAATTCGCCCAACGATGATGGGGTCGTCCGTTTGAGAAGCATCCCAGTTGATGAGCTGTTGATCACGTTCGACGTGTGGTGAGCGGGTGGTAGCTAAATAGTACACGGCCTCCAGCAAGTTTGTTTTGCCTTGCGCGTTGTTGCCGTGTAATAAGGTAGCCCCACTATTAAAGGATTGTTCTAAACGGCCGTAGTTTCTAAAATTGGTTAGAGATAAGTGCGTAATTTGCATGAATACGTGAAGACAATAAATATACCAAGGCTTACAAATACTGAAGCAAACTTTTTTGACGAATGCGTTCTTGAGAAAATTGCTCCAGTTTAAATGTTTTGTACAAAACACGCTGACAAAACGTGTTTGACGAAACAGTAAAAATATACCAGCATAATAGCATACGCGAAAATGGTAGCTATTGCCACTGTTTCATACCCATGTTATGCTATGCCACAACTTGTCCAGCATCATATATAAGGAGTAACAGATGGCTCAAAACGGAGCTGTAGATCGATCTCCATTAAGAACGATTCTCTCAATACTTTTCATACTTATTATTCCCCTACTTATAGGGATTTACATTGCACCACGAATTGTTCCTGCTCCTAAAATTGGGATTATTCGCCTGTATTACGATATTAATCCAGCTACCGCATATGAGTTTAGAGAACAGCTAGATTATGCACGCAATGATCCGGCAATTGATGCGGTTGTCATTGTGATTAATAGTCCTGGTGGCACTGCCTCCGATAGCGAAAATTTGTATATGGAAGTGCTTGATGCCCGCGATGATTTTCCAGTAGTGGCTTCGGTTGACTTCTTGGCGGCAAGTGGTGCTTATTACATTGCTGCGGCCACAGATGCAATTTATGCTAAACCGGGTTCTGCTGTTGGCAGTATCGGTGTTATTAGTTCTTTGCCAGATGCCGTTTTTATTGAAGAAGATATTTTGACAACAGGCCCGTATAAAAGCTTTGGTGGAACGCGTGATGGTTTTGCCCGCCGTACGGAAACGTTAAAATTTTCCTTTTTGACGGCTGTTGCTGCCGGACGGGGCGAAGCATTGCAAGCAGATCTTGATCTTTTGTCGCGAGCTGAGATATTTGACGGTGTCCGTGCCGAAGAACTGGGTTTAATTGATGGCATGCGCTCGACATCGGAAGCGATTGCTGAGGCAGGTCGTTTGGCGGGTTTGCGTGATTATGAGGTTGTTGAACTCTATCCTTTGGCGTTTGCTGATGATGAGACAGGAACGGCCGTATTTAACTACCAAGCCCCACCTGTCGATACAGAACGGTTATGGGCGACCCCGTCAGATCTCGCTCCCGGATTCTATTATCGTTATATGGAATTTCCTACAAATTAAAATGAAAGGCTAGGGTTTTTGGACTTAGCCAAAATGCCAACCCCTAGCCACCAATCTCGATTCCCCATTAAAGGTGTTTTATGCGTCGTGGAATTATTGCCATAATTGTCGTTTTACTCTTATTAACCATTCCCACCGCCGTGAGGTATTTACAATATTATCAGTTGGGCACACCAGAACGGACACCACCACCAGAGTATAACCCTGCTGAAGTTGTGGATAGTGTCGCTGTCCCTGCATCTAATTCATTTGTGGATGAGCCAGAAGTTGGTGAAGGTGTTATCTTATTAGATGCTGCCCATGATAATTTATTTGAATTAGATGATATTGCTTCGCTGACCAGTCGTTTGTCCGCACGGGGCATGGCTCTGCAATCTTTTAGTGGGGGAGACTTAGCGCGTACCTTACGGGCAGTCAATGCCTTTGTGGTGATTGCGCCAACTGAAGAATTTTCCCAAGCAGAAGTACAAGCGGTGACCCAATTTGTGGAACGTGGTGGACGACTATTGTTGGTTGGTGATCCTACGCGGTTTAATGTTGTTTTTGATGACACAGATCCATTTTTGATTGATGTTATTATCCAATCAGATGAAATCCCATTGAACAGTTTGGCTAGTCATTTTGATCTCACCTTTATTGGTGATTATTTGTATAACACGGAAGAAAACGAAGGTAATTTTCGTAATATCTTGCTGAAATCGGATGGCTTTGGAGAGAGTGCGTTAACAGAAGGCTTGGAAACGGTGGTCTTTTACGGGGCACACTCTTTACAAGTGGGACCAACGGCAGAGGTGCTCTTGGCGGGTGACGACCGTACGTGGTCTTCGGCGACGGATCGCCCTGGTGGCTTAACTTTAGGGGCAACCAGTGCGGATGAGCATGTGCTGGCTGTTAGCGATCTTCATTTTATGAATGATCCTTACCATACGGTTTATGATAACGGCCGTTTTGTGGCCCAAATTGCGGATTTCTTGTCCCTCCCTTCCCGTGAATATGTACTGGCTGACTTTCCCTATCTCTATTCCGATGATGTTGATCTCGTTTATACGGATGCGCCTGATTTAGGTGCTGGTGCCTTTAGCACCATTATTCCCTTACAGGAAGGATTCCGTACCATTGGTAAAGATTTGGTTCTCGCCGGAACGGCCGTATCTGGTCATGAAACCCTCCAACTTGGTCTCTACAACCAGTC
>JBNKHS010000041.1:0-17020 GCA_050290485.1 Promineifilaceae bacterium (SeqCode)
GAAAATGTTTCTTGCCCGCCTGCAATTGTCAATGTCAAAGAAGATTGTGCACCTAATATCCCATTTTGCGGATCGCTCAAGGTAATAACGGCCGTTTCATCCCCTTCTGCCAAAACATCTTCAACAATCTTAATTTCAATTTGTTGTTCTATCTCTCCTGGTAAAAAGGTTACTGTTCCGGCTGTCAAATTGTAATCTTCACCATTTACGGCCGTTCCACCAGAGATAGCATACGCAACCGTCGTCGTCGCCAAAGAAGGCTCAGCTTGTATAACCGTCAGCATTACAGTTCCGTCAACTTCATCCACCACGAGGGTTTCTTCCTCAAATTGCACAAGCTGAGGTTCACTGAACGAGACAAAGAGCTCGCCTACATTTTCATACTCCTGTTTCGCCGCATAAACAACATGATTGCTATTGGGGCTAATCTCAATTCCCCAATTGACCCCACCCCCCTCAACTAAGGGTGGATTTAATTTTGTAATGACACCATCTTTGAGCGGCACACTGTATACCTCAAAAACAGAGGCGTCTTGTTGCCTGGCAACATAAATGGCACGCTGACTATCGAGGCTAATACGAAAGTCAGCCACAAATCCAGATGGGGGCAACGCGCTATTTAATTTCGCCACCGTTCCACCGCGAATAGAGACACTATAAAGTTCATCAGCCCCCAAATCTTGCTGATCAGCTAAATAAACAACGCGCTGACCATCGGGACTAAGCGTAAAGGTATCGACATCACCATTCACATGCAGGATTGGTCCATTTAATTTAGCAACAGGACCACCCGTCAAGGATGTCCTATACAATTCAATCATCCCAGCCGTGTCTTGTTCAGCAAGATAAACCACATGGCGACTATTTGGGGTAATGGCAACACAAGGATCTCCCACAAAACAACTGGCAAAATTATTACTGCCAAATGGCAATGGTGCATTCAACTTAACGGCCGTTCCTCCCAGCAACGGTACGCTATAAAGCTCATAAAAAATATCCGTATCTTGTTTGGCGACATACACCACACGGCTACTGTCTGGGCTAATTTCAAACCCATGCGCCGAAACACGCCCATTGGCAACCAGCGGCGGATTTAGTTTGATCGCATCGGCTAGGGGGGAGTCTAAAGAAACACTATACAACTCATCCACATCACTTGAATCCTGATTGGCAATATACACAACACGAGTCCCATCAGGCGCTATTTTATAATTGGAAACATACCCGCCAGCCACGAGCGGATCATTTAACTTAAAGTTATCGCCACCGGTTAAAGGCACGTTATATAGTTCATAATAAAGTGGATCATCCTGAGTCGCATAATAGACAACATTATTGCTGTCGGGAGTGATCTCAAAATGGACTACACTCCCACCAGCGGGGAGATCACTATTGAGTCGCACAGGGATGCCGCCGGTTACAGGGATGCTGAACAGTTCATATTGATTATTTATTTGCCAATCCACATTATAAACAACGTGATAACCGTCTGGGCTAAGCGCAAATTGAGAGACATTGCCACCACCAACCGTAATAGGAGGATTCAACTTGGTAATCGGCCCCCCTGTTATAGAAACGCTATACAGTTCATAAACATTACTCGAATCTTGCTGCGCCCGATAAACCACACGACGACTATCAGGAGTAATTTGATACCCATGACCAATATCTGCCCCTTCCGGCAGCAAACCAGTGGTCAAGCGTGTTGGTTCAGCCGAACCATTCATAGGAACGCTGTACAGTTCATACGTACTTGTAGGTTCAATATGAGCCATAAACACCACGGTTTGCCCATCGGGGCTAATGCGAAATTCGGGGATCTTTGACTTATCTGCTAGTGGCGTAGAGCCACTAAGTTTCTGGTTAATCAAAGCCGCATCTGCCTGTACCTCTACAATGGTCAGTGACAAAATCAGGAAGAGGAGCAGCAGCAGAAAACGGCCGTTTCCCAAACTTTTTATTCGTAACATTACGTTTTCCATCCATTATTGTTCAATAAAAAAGATAGCTAGAAAACAGGTTAGATTTTCCAGCTATCTTTTTTCTAATTTAATTCAACTAAGGCAAACGATATCCCATGCGATCACCACTTTCAGGCGCGCCAGCCAAACCGTTAAATCCTTGATACCAATTTTGGTTGTCAGATTGAGAGACACCACTGCTATCGCTGTGGAAAACAAAGGTAGACCCAACATTTTGTGGCACGACCCCAACCGGATCATCGTGGCTTGCCCCGACAGCCAAATCCATATAGCCATCACCATTGCTGTCAACGGCCGTTACCGCAATACCAAACTGATCCGATGCCTCTGGGTTCCCAGGGTCGAAAATCAATTCATCCCCATTGGCAGTTGGTCCAGTCTCATCGCTATACATGATATGGGCAGAACCAATGGCAATACCAAACACCTTATCGAAGGGCACACCAATTGCCAGGTCAGCAAACCCATCCTGATTAAAATCAGCCGCCGTCAAACTCCAACCAAAAAACTCTGATTCTTCAGGATCACTCTGCATACTCGTGCTCCCTTGATACCAGGCAGGTGCACCCGCAGCGGGATCAAGGCCAGTAGCAGAACCAAAAACAATATTGATAGCCCCAGCAAATGGTAAAGCACTTTCACCACTACCGATTGTTTCATAAGGTGAACCGACAGCCAGATCATCATAGCCATCCCCATCAAAATCGGCCGCCGCCAAGGTGTGCCCAAATTGGTCACCTGCTTCCATACTGTTGTCAACACCGGGTGTACTGCTCGAAACTTCTTGCGGTTGGACAGAAAAGTTGGGTTCATTCCAAAAGCCCGTGTCCGCGCCAAAGTAAACTTGGACTTCACCCGCATTATTCATACCGCCAGCAAAATCTTCATGGGGAATACCGACAGCAAGGTCATCATACGCATCCCCATTAAAATTCCCAGTTGTTAAGGCATAACCAAAGTGATCATTTTCTTCGGCAGCATCAAAAAATGGATCGGTATCTTGGGTAAGGAACTCATCGGGAATTCCCCCACCAATATGGGTGCTTTTTAACCCACCCTCAGACCCAAAAATGATATTAATCGCGCCTGCATTATCATCTCCATTCACCGTTTCATTGGGAGCACCCACGGCAAGATCATCATACCCATCTCCATTAAAATCACCCACGGCTAACGTTTTACCATAGTTGTCATTTGTAGCGGCACTATCATTAATACCCGTGCTATTTTGTGTCCATGTTTGTGTGTTTTCTGTGGAAAGACCATTTAAAGCTGAGCCGTAAAGGATTTGCACAGCGCCAGCACCTTCATGTGCATCCACATAAGAGCCGGGAACACCGATCGCCAAATCGTCGTAACCATCATCATTAAAGTCCCCATAAGCCAAGGCATCACCAAAACTGTCATTTGTATTCATGGCAATTTGATCTAAATCTTGCACACCACGATGCCAAAGTTGGTCATCAATAACGGCGTCGGCAGCCAACGCCACCAAACCATCACTCGTGCCATAAATAACGTGAACGGCACCAGCATCGACATAATTTATACCTTGCGTCACATCTTCATCAGGCACGCCAATGGCTAAATCTGCATATCCATCCCCGTTAAAGTCGGCAAAGTCTGCGTCACACCCATCATTTACGGGGGCAGGTGGCGGACCGCCAGGAATAATAGTTGATTCGCCAGTCCCACCATTGGTTACAAATGGTAAATAAACTTTTTCGCACAGGGGAGGTGTGGCTGATGCGGGTGCGGCTTTAACCAAGCCAACTTGCCACGGAAATTCATGGGAAACCTTGGTTCCAATCCCTGCCCCCAACACAGTAAACAATATCAATAGGATTAAAAAGAATCTAAACTTATTTTGTTGCATTGTTAGTTATACTCCTTGTTTGTGTTGGTCCCATACTTCTGCAAAAACACGATTTAAGAACCAACGCAATAAGATATGAATCACGCTCAGGACTGACGATGATATAAAATACGGAATTACATCGTCAGTTTGCAGGAACGGAAGGAAACGACTTCGTCGTCTTATTTGATTTCCGTTCCTTAACATTTACTATTTCAGTGTATTTTCTTCTGTTGCGGAATGAGTCCGAGAAACGGCCGTTTTAGTCCGAACAATTAAATTGCGCTGCGGATCTGGGAGAATAAAAAAGCTGGTCAGCTTCAAACTTGAAACTGACCAGCTTTCCTGTTGTCTAACTCTAGAAATACGAGCAAGTACTTATGGCTTACCCCGTACCATAACAGGCAGGGTCTATTAAGAAACTTTCTAACGTGCCCTGCAACGAACTGTTTGTCTCGGGTGAATACCCAATATACAAAGTTGTTGCACTATTATGCGTTACCAAATTTGGTTTAGGAACTGGCCCCATCAAAGAACCAGGAGCAGCACCATTGGCTACAAAATGAGACTGTTTCGTCAAACCCATATCAAAATAAGTCGCCATTAGGGAATTCGGCACTCCGTTGGCAAAGAAGGAGGCACTCTGCGCTACTTCATTTCCAACTGTAAAAATCATCGAAGCGCTAGGTATTGTACTGTACAGGGGCACAGGCGCGGCCAAAGCCAAATCTGTCTGGGCACCATGCATACGGGTGACAATCGGATTCGTCAATGGAGCACTGGTGGTATTGGGATCAAGGATAACATCTGCAAAAATCGTCGGGGTACAAGTGCATTTCGCATTGGGAATAAATCTTCCCTCTGTCATCTCCTTAACGATCTCCTGAATGGAGGGCATTTCGCATTGAATAATGCCTGTATTATCAAACTCGGCCATGTCATTTGCCAGCAAAACGCTACCCTCTTGCGTACAGGCAAGCTGATATGATTCAACACCATACACATTCCAGAACGCGCCAGATTTCCGTTCTACAGTTACAGTGAGCACAACATTGATATTATTGCCCACAAAATCGCCAGCTACATCCCAAGAGCTACGCCATTTCTCTGAGCCCGCCTCTGCTGATCCTACATAAAAGAAAAGCCCCATCAACAAAAGCATGAGCGATGGTATCCAAACTAAATTAAATTTACGAATAGTCATTAATAGATCTCCTTTACAAATTATGTGAAAGTGAAATACTTTTTAAATTAAGAAACTAGATTTCTACACTTTCACGCAAGTAATCGGCAATTTTGCATTCATTTATTTTGAAAAGTATTTTGCCGATTACATAAATAACAATAAACGCTATATTCCTGTCACAGATTTGACTTTGACGGTGTAAAATCTGTATGCTTTCAACTTAATCAACAGCTTACGCTCTTTTTATCAACTTTCAGTCCGAACTTTTACCCATTTAGTCCAACTATGTCTCAATCCAACAAAAAATCATCTCAACTTGCAAGTTATATTGAACAAGTACGACAAGCCCTCAATCATTTTCAAGATCCCGATTGGCTCGGAAAAAATTCCCCCCTAGCCGCCCCTTATTTTTTGGGCGCGATTCAAACCCAAAAGTTATCCCCAACGGAACAAGGGCAAGCATTGCAAAAAGCCTTGCATACGGCCGTTACCGCTTTATGGCCCGGTGAATTACCTACAGATCGCAATTCCCTGGTCGATATGGTCAATGAAGCGCGATTGGAACAGGGTCATAAAGGCCCACAATATTTGTTTTTGTTATTAGAGTTGCGTTACTTCCGCCATTACTTTGAGCCTCATATCAATCCACGCTCAGATAATGATATTGCGGTTTGCGATTTTCTAACCATTAGTCGCTCCTCCTATTTCAGTCACCTCAAAGTGGCACAAAAAGCGTTGGGCGACAAATTGTTAGACACCATTCGCCCGACTTTGCGTTTGGAACGGCCGTTACAAAGCAAATCAAGTCTCATCAGCCGAGAAAGTTTAATTGCCGCTTGCCTGGCCGATCTAAAAATGGGGCGCACAGCCTCCCTTTCTGGTGCAGGCGGTCATGGCAAAACAACCTGTGCCGCAACAGTCGCACGCGCCTGGCCACAACAACCCGTTTTTTGGTACACCTTACGTACCACCTTTAATGATCGTCTCGATTGTCTACTATTCTCACTCGGGTACTACCTGCATCAACAGGGGGCATCGGGGCTATGGCAACAACTCATTGCCGATAACGGCCAGGTAGAAAATCCAGACCTCGCTCTTGCACATATTCGTGGCGATTTGCAACAATTATCCCAACCTCCTCTACTCTGCATCGATGAACTCGATGTCATCTATGCTGAAACGAATCTGCTAACAACTGATCAATTGCAAATGCAAGAGTTCATCTCTGGATTATCTCAGGTCACACCGCTGCTCTTGATTGGTGTGCGTCCACCCCCTATCGCCCATGCTCATCACCACATCTCCGGTATCAGTGAAACAGAAACGGCCGAATTTTTAACAGCAGCAGGA
Source organism: Promineifilaceae bacterium (SeqCode) (assembly GCA_050290485.1). Lineage (GTDB taxonomy): Bacteria > Chloroflexota > Anaerolineae > Promineifilales > Promineifilaceae > JBNKHS01. Next base: position 6,374 of record JBNKHS010000041.1, read on the forward strand.
CTAAGCGTATCCCCTGAGGTGTTGACCCAAGTCCACAATTACACCGATGGCAATCTGCGGTTGTTGCATATGTGTATCGCTTTACAGAAATCGGGATTATCTTTAGTAGAAGCCAGCACCCAGTTGCCTCATGCCCCTGCGTTGCAAACCCTTTGGGGGCGCTTGTGGCAGCGATTATTGTCAGACGAGCGCGACTTTTTACAACGTCTTTGTGTCTTTCGCAATGCGGCCCCTAGTGATGCGTGGGATGAACCCGATGTTTTAGTCCGATTGCAACGACAACAGTTAATCCAACTGGATGATAGTGGGGGGATCTCCGTGCTCCCGATTGTGCGTCAATTATTGTACCAAGATGGCCAGCGATTTCCGATTACTCTACGTGAACGGTATCATTTGGCCGCAGCCGAAGTGCGCACAGCCCGCGGCGAATTCACCTTGGCTGCCCATCATTTCCACTTGGCGGGGGAAGCTTCATTAGCCATTCAAGTTTGGTTCCCACAACGTCATTATGAAGTAAGTCATGGATTTGGCAGTTTGGCCTTACAACTATTTCAACAAATTTCCATGCGTCATTTGCAACCGCCCGAGCAAGAAGCACTGGCACTCATCCAAGCTGAATTATTTAAACTACATGGTAATCCCGAAGCTGGGTTAATGGCGTTGAGCACTGTATCTTGGGAGGAAAGAAGCGAAACGGCCGTTAAAGCAACTCAAATGCAAGGTGCATTTTATAATGCCTTAGGCTATCCACATCGCGCACTGCAACAGTATGAAGAAGGGTTAAAGGTGACAACATCCCTGCTTAATCAATTGGTTCATTTACGTTATCAACGCGGCGTCACCCACATCCAACAGCGTAATTTAGACGAGGCTTGGCAAGACGCAGAATTGGCACAATATGAAGCAACACATTTACAAGCCATCGTGAAAGAAGAAAGTGGGGCATTCGAAGAAGCCGTTACCTATTATGAGCAAGCAATCCAATTTGCAACAACAGCAGGTTTTGAAGAAGGTCTAGCACGCACCCATCGTGAATTATCAAAAACCTGGGGAAGGCTGGCTCAATTAGATAAAGCGCTTTTCCATGGCAAAGAAGCCTTACGCTACTTCGGACACATTGGGGATCGCTTAAGCCTAGAAAAAATGAACAGCTCGATGGCTGGGCATTATTTTCAGGCAGGGCAGTTTGCCGAATCGATTACAATCGCGGCTCCGACTGTTGCTTTTTTTGAAGGTGCCAACATGCCGTATTGGACGGCCGTTACGGCATCGACATTAGCAGAATCCTATTATGAAATAGGACAGCTAGATGAGGCCACAGCTACAGCGGAAAAAGTATTAAAGCTCAAAGAGCCACATACATTGCCCTACGCTTATTACACTTTAGGTTTGGTCACCCAAGCCCTAGGCAAAATAGAGGAATCTGAATCTTACTTCCGCCAATGCCAACAATTTGCCAATGAAAATGGTGATCGGTACTTAGAAGCGTATGCGTGGCGTGCGCTAGGTGACTTATTACTAGGACAAAGAAGCAAAGATACAAACGGACAAGAAGCACTCAAAACAGCGCTGCATCAGTTTAAACAATTAAATATGATACAGGAAATAGAAACCACAGAGAAATTACTTTCTTTGTACTGACGATGAAATAGGATACGGCGTTGCATCGTCAGGTAAATTCCCCGTTCACACTCGTTCAATAATGGTGGCGATCCCCATACCACCGCCAACACAAAGGCTGATGAGTGCCGTTTGGTTATCAGTGCGCTCCAGTTCGTCAAGAACTGTGCCCAAAAGCATTGCTCCTGTCGCGCCAAGGGGATGCCCCATGGCAATCGCGCCGCCGTTGACATTGACGTTTTCTGCATCTGCGATACCTAAATCGCGCATAAATCGTAAGGGAACCACCGCAAACGCCTCATTGATTTCAAAGAGATCGATATCCTTGACGCTCATGCCTGCTTGTTTGAGCGCTTTTTGGGCAGCTGGGCCAGGGCCAACAAGCATAATTGTGGGTTCTGTGCCCACCAAGGCAGCAGCACGAATGCGAGCACGGGGTTTTAAGCCCAACGCATCCCCTTTCTCTTTGGAGCCGACGAGCACCAATGCCGCACCATCGACAATGCCCGAGGAATTACCTGCGGTGTGCACATGATGGATTGTTTCCACTTCTGGGTAACGCTGTTGGGCGACGGCATCGAAGCCAAGCTCACCCATCATGGCAAAGGCGGGGTTGAGATTGCCCAGTCCTTCTAATGTGGTGTTGGGACGAATGTATTCATCTTTTTCTAAAACCATCAAACCACTTTGATCACGTACAGGGATGACGGACTTATCAAAATAGCCATTATCACGGGCATAGGCGGCACGCTGTTGTGATTGCAACGCAAAGCGATCGACATCTTCGCGTGAATACCCCTCGAGGGTGGCAATGAGATCGGCGCTGATGCCTTGGGGCACAAAGTTGGTGGCGGTGTTCACTTTGGGGTCCATAATCCACGCACCACCATCTGAGCCCATCGGATTGCGGGACATCGATTCAACGCCACCCGCCACAACCAGATCTTCCCAACCGGAGCGCACTTTCATGGCCGCCATATTTACGGTTTCAAGCCCCGAAGCACAAAAGCGGTTGATTTGTACACCGGGCGTGTCTACGTCCCATCCTGCGTAAATTGCGGCAGTTCTAGCAATGTCTGCCCCTTGTTCGCCAATGGGGGTGACACAGCCCAGCACGATGTCATCCACTTGGGAAGTATCGAGGTCATGGCGCTGCTGCATTTCGCGCATTAATGTGGCAGCGAGATCGATTGGGGTGACTTCATGCAAGGAACCGTTCTTTTTGCCTTTACCGCGTGGGGTGCGGATGGCATCGAAAACGTATGCTTCTTGGGTCATTTGGGTTTCTCCGTTCTAGCAGTTTTCAGTTTTCACTATTCACTGTTCAGTCAGCCGCTTTAAGTGCAAACTAATTACTGAAAACTGGCTACTGATTACTTTCTACTACTTCTATTTTAGCTTGTTTTTTAGAAATGAGGTCTGGTTTGGTGAGTTGGATATGGATTTGGATACGGCCGTATCGCCAACGCACCCATCCGGCAATCAAAATTGTTCCCAAAATCATCGCTATCAAACCAATAATTCCTGCTTCAGGACCAAATGCGCCACCCGCCAACAAATTATCGCCGCCTTGTTGGATGGCAATAATTGTTGTTTGTGTGGGCTGTCCACTAACAGGAAAACCAAAGACATGCCCTTGAAAAAAGTTCCAGGTGATGTGCAGGCCAATCGAAATAGAGAGTTCACCTGTCAGTAAATATCCAGCAGCCAAGAAAAATCCAGCGAGAACTAAATTGAAAGTGCTGATGAATGTTGCGTTGGGATTGCCCCCATGAGCAAGACCAAAAATGAGCGATGAAATGATGAGGGAAATGAATACGGCCGTTTTTGCCGGTAAAAACGAAAATCCCTCAGCTAAATTCTTCATCATATAACCCCGAAAGTATAACTCTTCATAAATGCCAACAGATAGAAAAGTAATGATGGCGGGGATGAGCGCAATCATAAAGGGTGTGTTGGGATTAGGGCGCAACCATGTGCCCGTCACTTCAATCCAGCCAAAAGCCAATTCCACGACAAAAATAAAAGCCATCAGGATGGCACCAAGAGCCAGCCCAAATCCAAAATCTGCCCAGAAACGGCAGTTTAGATGTAAGCCAAAATCAGCAAAACGGCGGCGATCTAAAAAACGTCCAGCCATCCAAATGGTGACAACAAAGGCGATGCAGGTGAAAAGTGTAAACGGAGCAGAAATTACGGGATCAAGCAGTAACGTATTAGCCGGATCAACGAGAAACCCTTCTACGTCCTCGCCACGCGACAATAAAACGAGAACAGCAATGGAAACCGCACAAATGGAGAGTGGTATCAACAGGATAAACAAGATGACGAAATGGCCAATTAAGCGCCACCCTGCTCGAAAACGGCCGTTTTCCTGATCCCACATTATTTGTTTCATTTTTATTTATCCACAACCTGTTATTTATTGGGCGCAAATCAGAACGAAAGTGCGCAACAAGGGTTTTAAAAATCAATTAACGGCAAACTTGCAAAAATCTAGTGAAAACCTTAAACAGAAATTTGCAGGATCTTGCACATTCCTTTATTATCGTATTCATAGCTTTTCGTTTTAGCAAGAAGTATTGGATGAAAAAAATGATTTCTTGCAACTAAGCAGCTATCATTTTTACACTCCCCCCACTTCTGCGATTGAAAAGTATATTGGGATTGTTCGTATTGGAAGGCGAATAATTGTTAGTTAGAGAAGAGGATCCCACTAAATTCATACCGTTTTCAGGACTAATGTCATGTCCATGATGTACTGATGACAGGTACAATACATTACTATAAACTGATGTTTATAATTGTATTGGATTAGTTGTCGTACAGCACAAGTTGCTAATAGGGAGAAAAGGCCCATGATTGCCGCAATAGTTATTTTCTTGCTCGCTTCTATTATTTTTTCTACTTTGGTTGTAGCCGCCTGTATGCTTTCATCTGATATTAGCCAAGATGAAAGTGTTGTTGAAATTTACGAGCAACCAATTGAAGAAACTGGGCCAGCAGCTGCTCGTTCCTAAATCAATTTATTCATCTGATACGGCAAACAAAAACGGCCGTTTATTGCATAACGGCCGTTTTTTATTCGTATAATTTATTTTAACAATTAGGCAATAACTTTTTTATTGCCGACCAAAACCTCAATTTGGTCAAATAATGATGGAAAATGAATCGGTTTTGCCGAATAGCCATCACAACGCACATCTGTCCATCTTTCATGGACAGCTGAATAAGATTGTGCAGTCAAAGCAATAATCGGGATTTGTTTTGTTTTGGGGAATGATTTTATTTTTTCAGTCGCCTCCCACCCATCTAATAAAGGCAATCGCATATCCATTAAAATTAGATCGGGAAACTCCTCTTGGGCTAATTGAACACCATCTAATCCATTGTCAGCCACAATGACATCATAATTTGCACTTTTAAGCTTAAAAATCATTAAATCTCGAATTAGCACATCATCTTCAACGATAAGTATTTTGACCATTTCGTTTACCCCATTCAATCTCCACACAATACCATAATGAGTGTGAACCTTTGCACAAATAGGACTTTTTTCCTATTAGATCAAATGTGGTCTACAGAAAAGGATGAAAACGATTTACCAGCCACATAAGTATGCTTTAAAAGATTCAATATATGCTGTTTCTAAATCACCGCCGCGCTGTAATTGTTGGTTAAGTTCCAGCATCACAAACCCATGCATTAAGGCTAATGCACCTCTTAAAGCTGTCAAGGCTTGGGCCTCACCACATATCTGCGCCATAATCGCTTGAATCGGCAAGACCATTTCAACCAATAGGTTCTCGTCTGGGCGAATCCCCTCTGCTTTGTGTGTATACGCCAGTAAGTACAATTGAGCATGTTCATGCGCAAATCGACGATAAGCAACAGACATAACTTCCATTTGTATGATGGGATCTTCATCTGCTTCTGCAATTGCCTGCTGCATTGTGGTAACTAAATTTCTCAACGTCAATAAATTTACTTCTTGCAAGAGTTGATTCTTATTACCAATATGCCGATATAAAGAGGGAGCTTTAACACCTAAAGCCGTTGCTAATTTGCTCAAAGACAGTGCGGTCACCCCTTTTTCTTCTATTAATTCTGCTGCACATTGAATAATACTTTCTTTACTTATTTGATTTGGGTAAGGCAAAATAAGTTCCTTTCAAAAAAAGGGTTAGCTCATTTATAAACATGGCCAACCCTTCTTTGTTGTTATAAACGGGTAATATGTGTATCTTTAAATTCGCTTCTATATTTTAACCCGTAGCCAACCAATCTATCCATTCCAATGTGAGCAAACCAAATGAGAGCAAATTGAATGCCAAATGTCCATGAAAAGACAATGGAAACAGCAATAAAGATGATGGGCATTGTGTAGGTGTGCAGCAGATTGTAAACGGCCGTTCCCAAATCTTTGTTAATGGCATATGCAACAATGGCAATATCTGGCCAAAGCAACAATAAAAAGAAAACCAGCCAGCTAAACTCCAATCGACTATAAGCAAAAACTGCTAACAATAAAACCGCCAATCCTTCTAAACGCAACATCATTGCGGGAGTGCTCAAACCTTTTTTATCTTCTGTATGTGTCATTTTTATATCTCCAAAACTAACGTTATTAACCTTCAAAACTAATAATATTAGTTTTCGTCAGTCTTGTCAACCCCTAATTTCAAAATTCCTTGACACCCATTAGGGGGTGTGTTAGATTGCCCCTAAGTTTTTTTTCAATAAGGAAATGTAAAAATTATGCCTGAAATTGACTCTTTATCTGATGGCACATCACGTCAGCGGGATGGATTGAACCATCAAGCAATTGAAGATTATCTGAAAACAATTTACATGCTTTCTCAAGAAGCTTCCCCAGTTTCCACATCCCGTATCGCTGAAGCGCGTGATGTAAAACCAGCTTCGGCCACAAGCATGATTCAACGGCTGGCAAAACTAAATTTGGTCAATTACGAAAAACATTATGGTGTTACGTTAACCCCAGATGGTGAAAAGCTGGCACTTGAAGTTATACGCCACCATCGCCTGATTGAACTTTATTTAATTGAAGCCTTAGGGTTCACCTGGGATGAGGTGCATGAGCAAGCAGACATTTTGGAGCATGTCATCAGTGAAAAGTTGGAGGAACGCATTGCAGCAGTTCTGAACTATCCAGAGTTTGATCCCCACGGAGATCCGATTCCCTCAAAAGAAGGCATTGTCAAACGCGTCGATGCCCAACTACTATCAAAATTGAAAGTAGGCGATGTCGCCACTGTCACCCGTATACCAGATGACACGAATGGGGAATTGTTGCGTTATTTAGCAGACTTAGGGTTGGTTCCCGGTGTTACCTTTACAGTTGCTGAAATAGCACCATTTGATGGCCCTTTAACCATTAAATTTGATGACAAGCAACAAGTCATTGGACGTAATGTTGCTGCCTCAATCTTAGTTTCAAGCTCAGAAAAGTAAAAAGAAAAGGTACAAAGCTGAATTTAAGATTCAGCTTTCTCCATAAATAAAATTGTTGTTTGCCTCGGCCAAGGTTGGATTTTGATCATCTCTGCCGGAAAGTACAGGCTCTGCAATCGGCCATTCAACATTGATTGCAGGATCATCCCAGGCAATACCACTCTCATGCTCTGGCGAATAGGGCGCAGAAACTTTGTAAAGCAAATCTGCCCATTCACTTAACACACAAAAACCATGGGCAAAGCCAGGAGGAACATAAAGCATACGGCCGTTTTCCGCAGACAACGTAGCCCCAACCCATTGACCATACGTAGGCGAGCCTTTGCGAATATCGACAGCCACATCAAACACTTCACCACGGGTCACGCGCAGTAGTTTTCCCTGCGCCATCGGATTCAACTGATAATGTAACCCACGCAAAACCCCATACGATGAGTGCGAATGGTTATCCTGTACAAACTGAACATCAATCCCGTTTTCCACAAATTGTGAATATTTGTACGTTTCCATAAAAAATCCCCGATTGTCACCAAACCGTTTGGCAGTCACTAAAACAACATCGGGGATTTCTAATTTTTCAAAAGCAAATGGCATGAATCAAGTCCTCTTCCGTTAAAATTTTGCAGGCACGATTATAACGTAAGGATGCTCATCAAGCCGATCCGTTATGCAACAGTTTATTAATCCTCTGGTTTTTCACCATCTGGCGCCATTTTGACGAGCTTTGGCTCAAAACGCGCTAACACCTCAACCAAATCACTTTGGGCGGCCATCACCTCATTGATATCTTTATAGGCCATTGGAATTTCATCGAGGCCAGCAGAAATAAGTTTGACATCACGATCGCGCAAATATTTTTTAGCTTCATGCCACGTGTAAGTTTGACGCGCCTTTTTACGGCTCATGCGTCGCCCAGCGCCATGGGAAGCAGAGCGCAAAGATGCTTCATTGCCTAAGCCGCGCACGACAAAACCAGGTGCCCCCATCGAACCGGGGATAATCCCTAAAACGCCTTTTCCGGCAGGGGTTGCCCCTTTACGATGCACAATCACAGTTTGCCCATCATGTTCTTCTTTCCATGCAAAATTATGATGATTTTCCACATCCAACAAAACTTTGCTCTTTAAGTTTTTGGCAATCTGTTGGTGGATGACTGCATGATTCGCTTCAGCATACTGCCCCATCAGCTGCATGGCAGCCCAATACTCTTTACCCGGATCACTGTCTAAATCGAGCCAGGCCAAATGGCGCAGCTCTTTCGGTAGCTCAGGATGCAAATCCATCGCTAATTTGCTGTAATGATTGGCAATCATCGCTCCAGGGCCACGGCTGCCACTATGGCTGAGAAGCGCCAAGTATTTACCTTCTTGTAAACCGACATCGGCATTGGTCACTTCTAAAATGCCAAATTCCACAAAATGATTCCCACTGCCGCTGCTCCCCAACTGAGACCATGCTTTGTCGCGCAGGCTGCTGATGTATTTGGTGATTTGCCAATCCGCTTCCATCACGGGATGATCACGTCGTTCACCGCGACGAAACCCAACCCCTTTACCAAATCTTGTCTCTTCTTCAATCGCATTGATCAACCGCTTTTGCTCTGCTTTGAGTTGATGTGGATGAATATCGAGCACGGTCATTTTCATACGACAAGCAATATCGACACCCACAGCGTAAGGGATAACAGCATTGTGGGTTGCCAAGACACCACCAATGGGCAAACCATAGCCCAAATGAGCATCAGGCATCAATGCCCCACGCACAGCCACAGGTAGTTGCGCTGCGTTTTTAATTTGATCAATAGCACCGCCTTCTAAATCTTGCCCCCAGATTTGGTAAGGGGCAGGTTGTGCGCGTGGTTTATACAAAGGTTGTACGGCTTGATGATTTAGAATGGCTTCGGCCAACTCGCCAAACAGTTCGTCTTGCAAATATTCATCTGGATTTTCGACAACGGCCGTAATTATGTCAGGAATGTCCCGCTTGGGTACACCATATTCACGTGCGCGGCGAACGGCCGTTCCCGCAATACGCATCGCGTCTCCTTTCGGTACACCCAGTCTAGCAAATTTTCGTGCATTCATAATTTTCTCCAATTTATATATTGTACATGAGCTTTTCAAAAGTGTTGTTGTGTACCATTCAAAAAGCCGTTATGATCGGGCGGGTTTTTTGATGAACCCTTCAGTATAAATCCAAATTCCCGATAAGGAATGGTGTTAAAGAGATGAAGAATTCAAATATATTATTAATTGTTATTGGTGTTCTAGCCGTTATCTTTTTTATTGCCGGTGGCGTCTTGTTGTACATGGGAACAGCTGGCGCAAACAGCTCAGATGAAACGGCCGTTATACCCGAATCTGCAGCAACGGCAGAATTGACCATGGAAGAGCAAATTGCAACTGCGGTTGCGGCGACAGCCACTGCCGATGCGGCTCTGAATCCACAAGCGGTGCCCACCAATACGCCGATCAATGTCAACACAAATACGGACACATCGAGCACAGGTGACAGCAGTGGCGCACCGCCATCCCCAACATCCTTGCCCACAACTGCGCCCACAGAGACGCCCGTTCCTACAAATACACCTGTCCCTACAGAAACCCCGCTACCTACAAATACACCGATTCCCCAACCAACAGCCGTTCCCCCAACAGCAACACCGGTCCCACCAACAGCAACACCAAAACCATCAGGGCCAGTACCTGGCGAAGGCACACGTGGTCTTACCGGTACGCTTGCATTCCGCGAAGGTAAGGTAGCCACCAATCCAGGTGGTGATATTTGGTACGATTGGGTTGTCAACAATACAACAGGTGGTGAAGTGGCTTACTCTTCTATTGGGGTAATGCCTCGTAAAGATGGTCAAGATAAACCACAATGGTACCAGAACAATTATGGCTCCGATAGTTCCACCATCAAACCATCGGGCTTGCAGTGGGGTGCGAACATAAAGATCCCTGACACCGGAAACTATACCTTCCGTCTCGTCGTTTGTTTCGATGGCTTCAATACTTGTAAAAATGGTAATGGCACGTACTATACATTGTCATCCGAGTTGCCTTTAACGATCCAATAAATTTAACGAACCAAAAGATAAGCCGTGTTTCAAAATGATCGAAACACGGCTTTTTAATTTTACGGCCGTATTACCATCGGCAAATAGATCTGATAATCCGGGATCTGTGAAATACATGCTGGTTCCCACAACAACAACGGGGCTACGATCACATCTCCAATGACATCCGTTCCAACTTGCGGTCCAGCCGCATTCCCCCACCAATTGTTTGTGGCCGATACGGCCGTATTACCCAAATTTTGTACATCTATCCCATTATTCTCAAAGACAGACTGGCTAATCGAGATTGTAGGTGAGACTGATTCGGGTACGTTGATGCCAGTTTGATTGTTGCGGAATTGGGTACAAACGGCCGTTACTGTTCCCCCTACAATACTCATCCCCACCTGCGTACTCGATGTGATTTCGCTATTCTCAATCTTTACTGTACCACTGACGACATCAATCCCCGTCACACTGTCTTGCAAGATTGTATG
>JBNKHS010000042.1:0-16993 GCA_050290485.1 Promineifilaceae bacterium (SeqCode)
GTGGATCGTAGTTTTTATAAACACGATGTCCAAAGCCCATCAATAACTGTTCGCGATTCTTGACACCTTTAATGAATTCTGGAACATTCTTGACATCACCAATTTGGAGCAACATGCGCAAAACAGCTTCGTTGGCACCACCGTGGAGAGGCCCATTTAAGGCAGCAGCAGCGCCTGCCATGGCTGTATATGGGTCTGTGTGGCTGGATCCGATAACCCGCATGGTTGCTGTCCCACAATTTTGTTCATGATCGACGTGCAAAATAAAGAGGACATCGAGGGCACGAGCCAGTGTTTCATTTGGTGTGTAGTTGGATTGACCCATGCGGTCTAACATGCTGAGGAAGTTGCCAGTGTAAGATAAATCGTTGTCTGGGTAGACGTAGGGTAGACCCTTGTTGTGACGATAGGAGAAGGCGGCAACTGTTGGGACTTTGGCGATGAGACGAATGATTTGTTTCATGCGCACTTCTTCATCAAAAATGTTGCGGCATTCTGGATAGAAGGTAGACATTGCAGCAACAGTAGAGATGAACATACCCATCGGATGCGCATCATGGCGGAAACCATGCATGAGTGCTTTCATGTTTTCATGAACAAAGGTATGGTGCAGAATGGTATATTCCCATTCGTCATATTCTTCTTGCGTGGGGAGTTCTCCAAATAGGGTTAGGTAAGCCACTTCAAGAAAGTTAGACTTTTCTGCTAATTGTTCTATGGGATAGCCACGGTAACGCAAAATACCCTTGTCACCATCAATGAAGGTAATTGTGCTTTTGGTTGACGCGGTATTTTTGAATGCAGGATCGTAGCTGAGCATACCAAAATCGTCGTCGTTGACTTTGATTTGACGCAAATCCATTGCATTGATTGTATCGTGAGTAATGGGTAATTCATAAGTTCGACCTGTCCGGTTGTCGGTTACGGTCAGTGTATCTTTGGTCATTACGGCCTCCTACGTCGTTATGTAGTTTTGTTAAATTCCCTGTTCGTGGGGATAGATCTTCGAGCAATAAGTCGACTTTAATTATACCTGCTTTTTGATTGGCTGGCATTGTTCATTAAGGAACGATTATCACATAATGTTTAGACGTATTTCACTTTTTTATGTGATTATTGGTGGGTTTGGTGAATGAAGTTAATGGCTTCTGCTCTGGTAGTGATCTCCCCAGCGGCCTGTGCTTCTTGTAAGAGGCGGAGCAGACGGCCAATTTCTGGGCCTGGTTTTAGATTGAGTTCTTGCATTACAAAACGGCCGTTTAACAAAAGTTCTGGCGCAACTGTGACGTCATACTGTTCAAAATAAGCATTGAATAGTTGGCTGACGATTTGGATAAGTTTGTGCCAATCTGGTTTGTGGCCAATGCCGTCGAATGTTCCTAAATGATCAGCTAAGGCTAACAAAGCGACGTCTAGTCCGGCGGAGTCTGTATCGCGAAAGTAACGGAAGATGGCACGGCGGGAAGCTGGTTTGTCCATTTGGGCAAGCAACAAAGGGCGCATATGGGCATTAATCATTTTTTCAACATGTTTGATCGCTTCATTGCTAAATCGTAATGTTGTCAAGCGATGACCCGCAATCTCTGCGCCTACTTTATCATGCCCTAAAAAGCGGATACGGCCGTTTTCCTCTATTGTTTGTGTGCTGGCTTTGCCAACATCATGGAACAGTGCACCGAGCCGCAGTAGAATACGGCCGTTTATGCCCCCATCCACTTCACGTTCAAAATGTTGGCGTAGCTGCTTCGCGGACGGGGAAAATACTTCTTGCAGTTTCCTAAAATTAGGATCAGCGATTGCTTGTTCTTGCAAGCAGGCTTCGACTTGTGGCAGCCAATACAGCACCGCGATTGTGTGTGCAAGCACATCTTCATGATGGGGTGGGGATTGCTTGATGCCTGCCAATGGCGGTATTTCTGGAATTACAACCTCGGCCAAGTTCAATTCAATCATTTGTTGGATGGCTTGGTCGGGAACGGCCGTTGCCAACATTTTGCTAAACTCATCCCGAATCCGTTCGATGGAGGCTGTTTTGAGGAGTGGGGCGGCTTGCACAACGGCCGTTTTTGTCTCTGTTGCAATGGCAAAGCCTAGACTGAGGGCCAAACGAACAGCACGCATAGCACGAACTGAATCTCGTTGTAATGCATCATCATTCACCAGACGAATACGCCGATTCTTTAAATCGGTTTGTCCATCATAGGGGTCAATAATGCTTTCAACAGTTGTGGCCGTTGCTGGCATTGCCATCGCATTGATCGTGAAGTCACGATCTTGTAAATCTTCATCTAGCCCTTTGCCACGGAAACGGGCAAAATCTAAATAGGTATGGGCATCTGGCAAGACAATGCGTCCTGTATCCCGCTCCCGATCGAGAACATAGGCAGGCTCATTTATCGCATCTGCGATTTGAAAGGTAAGTTTGATGGCGTTGTGGGGCAGCACAAAATCGAGGTCATTGGTAAGACGTCCCAGCAAGGCATCACGGACTGCACCTCCGACGAGGTAGATGGGTTGATCTGTTTGTGCCAGAAACGGCCGTAAACTGTGGTATAACTGAGGCAAAAGCAACGGCGTTCCATTGTCAGGATCGACAAATTGCAGCGTTAAACGTACTTTAGGCCGATTGCGCCGCGCCATGTGTAATGCTTCATCCGGCGTGTGCCCAAAGCCAGCAATATTTTCTCCTGCCAACGCTACCCAACGACCTGCATATGGCCTTAAATGAGAATCCACCTGTTTCCTCAAAAATAATGCCAATGGTTAATCGCTCAACAAAGCGTAAGTTGCCCGTTAACCATTGGCAATTGTTCTGTCTTATTTGTTAAAAAGATGTGCAAATACTTCTGATTTTAACACCGCAATAAATGGCAAATTTCGATACAGTTCATCAAAATCAAGTCCATAGCCGACAACAAACTCATCAGGAATATCGAAGCCAATGTAATCGACAGGCACATTGGCTTCGCGGCGGGATGGTTTATTGAGTAAGGAACAAATCTTAAGCGAAGCTGGTTGCCGTGCCAACAGATTTTGGCGTAAATAGCTCAATGTGTGCCCACTATCAATAATGTCCTCAACGATAAGGACGTGACGACCTTGCAAGGGTTGCTTTAAATCCATGATGATTTGTACAGCTCCACTGCTTGTCGTACCTGAACCATAGCTGGATACACCCATAAAATCTAACGAATGCGGCCGTTTTAAGGCACGGCTCAAATCAGAAAGAAAAACATATCCTCCCTTGAGTACGCAAATTAAAAGCAAATCTTCTGCTTCACTATAATCTGCTTCAATTTGTGCGGCCATTTCAGCCGTCCGCTTGTTTAAGGATTCTTGATCGATTAACACATGGTCAATATCGGCATAAATGTCATGAAGTTTATTGCTCATCTTCTACCTCTATTTTTTGTAGCCTTCTGGATATTGCAAACCTTCAAGGTTTGGCGAGAATCTTATTTTGAACTCCCATTTCGTTCTGTTAACACTTGATGGCACTGGCGACAACGTGCTTCATAGACTTCATCTGCACCGACTAAAACGATGGGGTCATTGTAAGCGGCTGGTTCACCATCAATCAAGCGTTGGGTGCGACTTGCTTCTTCGCCGCAGACCACACAGATTGCGTGCAGTTTATCAACTAATTCCGCTCGTGCCAATATTGCAGGCATTGGGCCAAAAGGGACACCGCGGAAATCCATGTCTAGTCCTGCGCAAATAACGCGTTTGCCTTGACCCACTAAGGTTTCACAGACATTAATAACGGCTTGATCGAAAAACTGCACCTCGTCAATCGCAATGACGGTCGTGTCGGGATCAATCATGTCCAAAATATCCTGTTCTGAGACCACAGGCAATGCCTCAAAATCTGCCCCATTATGTGAGGTGACCTTCTCTGCGTGATACCGATTATCAATGGCTGGCTTAAAAACTTGAATCTTCTGTTTTGCAATGCGTGCACGACGCAACCGCCGAATTAACTCTTCTGTCTTTCCACTAAACATGCTACCACAAATCACTTCCATGCGGCCACGGGTATGTTTTGCCATTCTTCCTAATATTCCTCCATGATGAAATTGAATGCGTGATCTTTAGACCGTTAAGGTCTGGTCAGAACAAAAAATAAGGGCAGATACGTTATCGCATCTGCCCTTTATCTTAACAGTTTTATTTGAACCAAAAACCGCAGTTTACTCGATCAATCCTTCTGCCCGAAGGAATCGTTTAATGTCGATCAATGCTTTTTGTCCAATACCGGGCAATGCTAATAAGGCATCATCCCCTTTTTGCAACAGATCAAGCACATCACCAACGGTGGTAATATCTGCTTCTACCAATGCATTCTGTGCGCGTGTGCCTAAAGACATTGCGTCTACAGAAAGATTGGTGGGAACGGATTTGACGACTTCTTCTTCCTCTTTGATGATCAATTCTTCACGACGTTGCAAACGGCGCATGAAGCGATCTACTTGCCCTTCGGTGTCGATTAGACGTTGTTGACCGGTATAGAAGGGATGTGTCCCTGACCAAATTTCCACACGGATTTCTGGTTGTGTTGACCCAACAGTCATTACTTCTTGACCATCAACGTAAACTTTGGCATCTGGGTACCATTCTGGATGTGTATCTTTTTTCATGGTGTCCGTGCCTCTTAATTTTCTACAGGATAAACACTGATTATTTTACGGCCGTGTTTATTCTCAAATGTTACTTGCCCTTCGATGAGGGAGAAAATGGTATGATCTTTGCCCATACCAACATGATTACCTGGGATATATTTGGTGCCGCGTTGGCGAACAATAATGTTGCCGGGGATGACATATTCGCCACCGTACCGTTTTACGCCGAGACGCTTTGAATTGCTATCACGACCGTTATTGGTTGACCCTGCACCTTTCTTATGTGCCATGACTAAATCCTCCGTTATTTAACTACGATCTCATCCACCCGCAAGCGTGTATAGGATTGACGATGCCCTTTACGGCGACGATACCGCTTTTTCGGCTTATATTTCCAAACAAAAATTTTCTTTCCACGATACTGTTCGACAACAGTTGCTTTAACGGAGACTCCGTCAACGCTTGGCTGACCAACTTTTACCTCTTCGCCATTCGCCAGGAGCAAAACATTGTTGAGTTCGATCTGCTCACCGACTTCATAAGGCAATTTCTCTGTCGAGAAGCTTTGCCCCGCTTCGGCGCGGTATTGCCGGCCACCACTTTCTACGATTGCGTACATAAATATTCTCCAAAAAACAACCAGCATCATTGATGCTGGTTCAAAGTTTTAATACTTGCACAGGCAGTGGTAGAGAACCTGCACAGCGATTTGAGATTATAACTGTCCTCACGGGGCTTGTCAAAAAGTGGGAAGCCTGATCATATTACATTTAAGTTTGGACGTTAACCGGATGCTGTGCTGTTGCAAACGGCCGTATTGTCCGCGCACATATTATCTTTTCTAGGATTGTCTGATTCTTGCAAAAATAAATGTGTAAAACACAAATTTTAAGGTCAGCATTTTACGCATTTAACTTTATATAAATTGTAGGTGCATTGACTTATTATGGACCGCATGCTTCGAGTGAGAACCGTCAAGGTTACAAACCTCTGACTGGTCTATGTGTGCGCCATATTTATAAGCCAATGCGTGTTGGGGTTAACTCAGATTTAACACCCATGCTGTGACCCCCTCAGATGGATCTGTGCTCATAGGAACTGTATCATCCCAAGAGGCGATGTAACTCCAATAAGGATCTTCTTGCCATGCCAGTGTGTCAAAGCTGGTTGCTCTTTGCCGAATATAACGTACGTAGAGATCAACATTCTCTTTGATCCACATGTCGTTGTTATGAATGGTTAAGCGAACTTTGAGATGACCATATAAACCGTCGGAAAACTCAAGACCATAGCCAGGATAAGGCATCGGGCTTTGGCCAATACCAGGGGGTAACGGTGGTGTCTTATCATGATTTCTGGGTAATTTTGTAGGTCCCATGTAGTCATAGTTGCGAATCGCACCCCGTTCATGATCATCTTCTGTGGGATAATCAAGGTTTAGCAAGGCAATTTGGGAGCCATTACGCAAGATACCAGCACGTAACAAACTATCTGTACCCGCATAAGGGGCATCTTTTGTTTTGACTGTTAATCTGATAGAACCAATCCACATATGATTTCTCCTTTTCGGAATTTGTATGATGTAAACCATATGCATCGAGCTGCGAACGCTGCACTGCTTTACATTCCGAAGATATATTGATAAAAGCTTTGGAATTAGCACTACAGATTAACAGTACAATGAGGGTGCTAACTTATCGCTAATTAGCACCCTGTTTGTTTTTAACGATTCACGGCGTCAAATGATCTCTTCTAGGCGATCGGTGGCTGGTGGTGGAGAAATGGATAAAGTGGAGATTTCTGCTCGCCACTCAGGTGTCATTGGAATGTCCAATGCAGCTAGGGAACCTTCTAATTGGTCATTATTGCGTGCCCCAATGATTGGTGCTGTCACGCTAGGATGAGACATGACCCAAGCAACCGCTAAAGCGGCAGGAATGACGCCTTTCTGCACAGCATGTTCTAGAAAACGATCTGTGACCGTGTAATAGTCGTCTAAACTGTATCTTTTGCTGTACATATTGTTTTGAACGATGCGTCCTGTTTCCGGCTTACGTTGGGAGCCATATTTCCCCGTAAGCAAGCCGCCGCCTAAAGGGCTGTATGGAATAACGCCGATTTGCTCGGACTGGGCAAGGGGCAGGATTTCGACTTCGGCTTGACGTTTGACCACGTTGTACATCGGTTGGATACATTCAAAGCGGGCCAAATGTTCCCGTGCAGATGTCCCTAAAGCGAGCGCAATTTGCCATGCAGCCCAATTACTGACTGCTGGATACAAGATTTTCCCTTGGTGTACAAGATCATCGAAGGCGCGTAAGGTTTCTTCCATGGCTGTTTTGGAATCCCATGCGTGCGCAAAATAGAGGTCAATACGGTCGGTGTTGAGGCGGCGCAAACTATCTTCTACAGCAAGCATGATGTGGCGACGGGATAAGCCGCGGGCGTTGATGTCTTTCCCCATACGGCCGTTTACTTTTGAGGTAATCACCAATTCATCACGAGACCCCGCAATCAACTTCCCGAGAATCTCTTCAGAACGGCCGTTGTTGTACACATTAGCCGAATCAAAAAAGTTAATCCCTGCGTCACGACAGCGCTGATACATTGCTGCCGAGGTTGCCTCATCTGCATCGCCGCCAAAAGACATCGTGCCAAAACACAATGATGAAACTTGGACACCTGTTTTCCCTAATGTTCGATATTCCATGTGATTTTCCTCCACTTTGTTTAATTAACGAGACGCTAAAGGCTTGTTTCTCTGTAGGGATTGTTGAATATCTAGCAACTTGCGATGGGACTTTTTATTTTGTTGGAATAAAGCTAGGAGATAGCCAAAATTTAATCTTTTCATAGACATCTGGGTGATTGAGTAAATCGATATGATTCATAGAACTCCCAATCCATTGATGCGCTTCTGGAAAAACAAGATTTCGCTCATCAATTTTATGATCACCCAAGGCACTTTTGACGGGCACCAAGCCATCTCCAATAATATCTTCGCCACGAATATATAACGCTTTATCGTTAGTGGCGGCGAGGGCATAACAGTGCACATCTTGAGGCAAAGGCACATGTGTGCGCTGATCGCCAGTAAGCTCAAATCGATTCCGACCTTGCCAATCGGCATCAATCACATTTCCATAACGCAAATCTGTAATCCCACTACTTCGGACTTTCCCCAGACGAGAAAAAGGGGCACTATATGGACTGATGCCTAACAAAGCACCAAGTCGATTACCTCCTTTTTCCAAAGGTGCACCGTGATGAGGAGTGCCCAAAAAGATCATCTTTTGCAGATGATTGCGCCACGTATGATTGGAATTCTCAGCATAATAACATGCACTGCGTGCCACCAGCCCGCCCATGCTGTGGGCAACAATATAGAGTTCCACTGGTTGTGCAGCATGGGTAATCATTTTTTCTAAGAGGGCAGATAAGTTACGGCCGTTTTCAGAAATATGTAGCCCCGAGTTATAGTTGACGTAAACGGGGGCCAGCCCCAAATCACGTGCCAAGGCAGCACCATGATCATGTCCTTGCCGATGCCAGTGCAAATCATTCACACATAATCCGTGGACCATGATCACGAGTTTCCCATCTGACTGTTGTATTATTTTGGCTAAGGCGTCATCAGATAACGGCCGTCCCTGATGACGCAGCTGCATCGGAATTGCCAATGGATTATTCGTGGTGGCAAGATGATCACCGAGAAAACCATTCAAAGCTGCAAGAAAGGCTTCACGTTTGGGGGATGATTCCTGTTCACCAAGCAACAACCCCAGTTGATTGAGCGGCACATCAATACCTAAACCCACCAATTCTGTTATTGTGCGAATATGACGATAAACCAAACCCACGACGCCTCTTTTTCGCTTGCGACGCGGTTCCCCCACAACCCTCGAAGCAGAAGTTATGGTAGCATGCAGAGATTCTACAAGATCGGTCATACCAACAACTGTATCAACGGTCAAATTGCTGACACCGCGTAAATCATTCGATATGTTATTTGGTTCTTGGGACATTTTTCTGCCTCATGTGACGAAATCAAACATCTGGATCTGTCTGAATAATTTTTGCTACTTCTCGCGCCACATCATCATTAAACTCACCACGCATAGCGATGAGCGAGCGACGTTTGAAGAAGTCTTCGGGTTGGCGCACTTGTTCGTGGGTGATGATGTAGCTAATTTCACGATGGGAGTAATTGGGTAATTGGGAGATTGGTCTGTCCTCACCTTGGCCAATATATTCGGCGATGCGTTGGGCATAAGTGCCGTATCTTTGGAATAAGGTTTGTACACGTAAGAGATCAACGCCTGTTTCTTGCGCCACCTTTCCAACCCACATTTTCTGTTCTGCTGCCGTCTGCGGGTAATCTTTGCCACCGCCAATAGGTAGATTCGCTGTACTTATTTTGCGGTCTTCACCGAAACGGAAGAGAACTTCATTGGTCACTTGTTCGGAGAAGGCACGGAAGGTGGTCCATTTGCCCCCAATCAGGTTAAAGATAGGGTAGGAACGGCCGCTTTCGGCGGGTTCAATAATCTTGTTATGATGGTCGCGGGAGATTTGCCCGGCACGTTTGGCATCACTGGCGGGTAACGGCCGTACACCAGAAAATCGATAAACAATGTCATCTTCCTTAATTTCGATGGTGGGGAAGATTTTCTTGACCAGTTCCAAGAAGTAAGCCACTTCTTCATCCGTACATTCAGCGTCACTGGGATCTTCAATGTGCAAATCAGTTGTCCCAATCATGACGCGATCAAAAATAGGAAGAATGAGCACAATACGGCCGTCATCATTCTCAAAAAAGAACTCATGATCCCCGATAGCTTCTTGTAGTTCGGGATGATTAACGACAATGTGCGATCCCTTTGTGCCCCCCATAAACTTGGTTTCGGTGCCTAAATCATTGTTAGTGAAATCGATCCACGGCCCACTGGCATTAATCACAATTTCGGGGGTAATTGGATAGGTTTCGCCTGTTTCTTCGTCGCGTAAAATGACTTGGGTGTTGTTAGCGGAAACGGCCGTAACATAATTCAGGGCAATGGCGCGTTCATGTGCTTCTTGCGCGTCACGTAACATATCAATGCAGATTCGTTCAGGGCTGGGCATGATGCCATCGTAATACGTTGCCACATACTCCACCTCTGGATTGAGTTTAGGATATTTGGCCAGCGCCGTCTTTTTGCCCACAACTTTATGCTTCGGAACCGTCTGCTGACCACCTGTGTAGCGATCATACATTTCTAGCCCCAGCTTAATGACCAATGCTCCACGTTCACCTGGCTTGTCGAGCAAACCAAGGAATTTTAACGGTGCGTTGAGCATCCCTGAAAAACGCTTAAAAATGGGGATATTGGTTGGTAACGGCCGTGCCAAATGCGGTGCATTTTCAATCAGACGATTACGTTCCTTGACCGCTTCTTTGACCAAACGGAATTCTCCATTTTCCAAATAGCGAATTCCGCCATGAATCATGTGCGAAGATGCTGCACTTGCCCCACTACAAAAATCACCTTTATCCACAATCAAAACGTCAATACCTTGCAAAGCCAAATCACGAAAGGTGCCAATGCCATTGACCCCAGCACCAATAATCAATACGGGAAAGTTTGGATTGTTACGAATACGCGTTAGTTGTTCTGTTCTGTTCATAAGTTAAAAAGAGAATTGGAGATGCTTGAATGGGCAATTGGGTAACTGAGTAACTAAAGTCACCCAATTACTCAATTACAAAACCATAGATCATTATTCTCTAATCCTTCATCATTTTTAGTCAACCCAATCAAAGGTACGGGTGACTGCTTTTTTCCATTCTTTATAAAGTTCAGTTGATGCGTTGCTGCTTTCGTCGGGCTGCCAGGTTTTATCGGCACCCCAATTTTGGCGCATTTCATCTAAGCTTTGCCAAAAGCCAACGGCGTAACCGGCGGCATAAGCAGCCCCTAACGCTGTTGTTTCGGCAACCTTGGGGCGAATGACGGGCATATCGAGAACATCTGCCTGGAATTGCATCAAGAGTTCATTATAAACCATACCACCATCTACTTTGAGTGAACTCAGTTCCACGCTGGAGTCTGCTTTCATTGCATCTAGTAATTCACGAGATTGGTAAGCGGTGGCTTCGAGGGTAGCGCGGGCAAAGTGCCCCTTATTGACATAACGGGTCATGCCAACAATCGCGCCACGCGCATCAGAACGCCAATATGGAGCGAATAACCCAGAAAAGGCAGGGACGAAGTAGATGCCTCCGTTGTCCTCGACAGTTTGTGCAAGTGTTTCTACTTCGGGCGCAGAATCAATTAACTGTAGATTGTCGCGCAGCCATTGCACCAAAGCGCCGGTGATCGCCACAGAGCCTTCCAGGGCATAAGCTGTGGGTTCATCACCAAACTTGTAGCAAACGGTTGTTAACAAGCCATTTTTGGAGGAAACGATTTCTGTGCCTGTGTTCAAGATCATGAAACAGCCGGTGCCGTAGGTGTTTTTGGCTGAACCGACATCAAATCCTGCCTGTCCTACAGTCGCGGCGTGTTGGTCACCCAAGTCGCCAGCAACTGGAATTTTGCCAGCAAAAGGACCATTTTCAGTTGTGTGCCCATAGATGGCGGAAGACGGCCGTATTTCGGGCAACATCTGTATGGGAATATCCATCACTTTGGTGATTGTCTGTGACCATTGCAATGTTTCCAAATTCATCAACATTGTGCGGCTGGCGTTGGTCACATCTGTAATGTGCACGCCACCATTGACACCCCCCGTTAAATTCCAGATGAGCCATGTATCTATGTTGCCAAAGAGGGCATCACCGCGTTCGGCAGCGGGACGCACGCCTTCAACATTGTCTAAAATCCATTTGATTTTGGGACCAGAAAAGTAAGTGGCAAGGGGAAGACCTGTTTTGTCACGAAAGCGGTTTTGCCCCACGCCACCTTCTAACTCTTGGCAAATCTTATCGGTGCGCGTATCTTGCCAAACGATGGCGTTGTAATAAGGCTTGCCGGTATTTTTGTCCCAAACAACGGCCGTTTCCCGTTGATTGGTAATACCCACAGCGGCAATATCAGCTGCGGTGACATTTGCTTTTTGTAATGCTCCTTGAATGACAGCCTCTGTTCGTGCCCAAATTTCTATGGGATCATGCTCCACCCACCCCGGCTTTGGATAAATTTGTTCATGTTCTAATTGATGAGAGCCTACAGGTTCACCAGCATGATTAAACAGCATGCAGCGTGTACTTGTGGTTCCCTGATCAATGGCAGCAACATATGTGGGCATAATTCCTCCAACTCTTTTTCTGAGAGTATATGCAAATTTGCCAAAGTAGGCATCCTTGTCGTTGATGATCAACAGGATGTGCGCGATTGCTATTTCTTATTGTTTGTGATGGATGGCGTGAGAGGTTAAACAAGAACACCTTGGAGGTTTCAAAAACCTCCAAGGTGTAAAAGTAAACATTGACTATTCAACAACAAATGACAAATCAACGCTGCCTTTTAATGTATTGGCAACAATACAACTTCTCTCTGAAATAGTGACCAATTTTTCTAATAATGCCTTGTCGTCGTATTGGGCAGAGATGCGCATTTCGATGGCCGTAAAATGCGGCGGACTCCCTTCTAAATTACCATTGATGGCAATTTTAACATCTTGAATATCGGCTTCGCGCGTACGGATTGCTTCAAGCAGATTGCTCATGAAACAACCCCCTAATGATGCAAGCAGTAGTTCTCCTCCCATCGCCCCTTTATCGGCGCCTCCTTTTGCTTCGGGACGATCAATGAGAACGGAATGTGTGCGAATAATTCCTTCTGCTGTAGAGGGGCCGACTTGATTTACTTGAGCAGGTATGGTTGGCATAGTTCCTTCCTTTTGGATATAAGTTGTGATTTAGGGTTGCAGAATCGGGTTGATTTTCATTATCTACCACCTACTTCCTTCAGACAATAGACTGAAAATGATGGATTGTTCTTACTTGGGTGATGAAAATCAGATACGGCCGTATCCCATCTCCATTACAATTCCATCATTGCATAATCTACAAGGCGACATCATTGGTGGCGTACAAAATCGCCAGCACAATGCGTCGTAAAGGTAGAGATTAATCAGCAAAAGGAAGCAAACATGGATACAAGCATTAAATGGCAGGATGGATTACATTTTCAAGGCGAAACCCCTTCAGGATTTACCCTCAATATGGATGCCGATCCTAGTGTGGGCGGACAAGAAAAGGGTGCACGTCCCTTGGAGTTGATGGCGTTTAGTTTGATTGGTTGTACGGGAATGGATGTGATTTCAATTTTGAACAAGATGCGTCAAGAGGTGACAGATTTTGAAATTAAATTTCATGCCGAGCGTCCAGATGATCATCCCTATGTGTTTACAGAAATTGAAATTGAGTATTTGATATACGGCCGTAATCTAAAACCAGAACTGGTTGAAAAAGCAATCAATCTCTCCGCAGAAAGATATTGCCCGGCACAAGCAATGCTCAGTAAAGCAGCTCCAATCACTACTAGCTATAAAATTATTGAAGTTGAAGTGGAATAAAAGCGTGAAGACGTAAAAACGTATAGACGTAATGGCAGCTCAATGAGCTTGCTTTGCACAAACCATCACGTCTATACGTCTACACGTTTATACGTAAAATCTTAAGCAAATGCAGGTGCCAACGCTTCTGCTGATTGACGCAGTGCTTCTGCACGATCCGTATTTTCCCAAGGTGCATCAATATCTGTGCGACCAAAGTGTCCGTAAGCCGCTGTTGCCCGGAAGATTGGGCGGCGCAAATCCAGATCACGAATGATTGCTCCTGGACGAAGGTCGAAATGTTCATTTACCAACGCTGTTAATTGTTCTGAACTATATTCAGAGGTACCGAAGGTTTCTACATTGATGCTCACTGGTTCAGCAACACCAATGGCATAAGCAACCTGAACTTCGCAACGTTCGGCCAAGCCAGCCGCAACCAAGTTTTTGGCCACCCAACGAGACGCATAAGCAGCACTACGGTCTACTTTCGTAGAATCTTTACCAGAGAATGCACCGCCACCGTGACGACCCATCCCACCGTAGGTATCTACAATAATTTTACGGCCAGTTACACCAGCGTCACCCATTGGACCACCGACCACAAAACGGCCAGTTGGGTTTACGAATACACGTAATTCATCATCGACTAATTCAGCAGGTAACACAGGTTTGATGACATGTTCGATAATGCTGGCCCGAATTTCTTCATTTTCGATTTCGGGTGCATGTTGCGTACTGATTAACACGGCATCAATACGTTTGGGTTTGCCGTAGCTGTATTCCACAGTAACTTGCGCTTTCCCATCTGGGCGTACCCAAGGCAAAGTGCCGTTTTTGCGAACTTCGGTCAAACGATGGGTTAATTTGTGTGCCAGATGAATGGGTAAGGGCATCAAAACATCTGTTTCGTTACACGCGTAACCAAACATCATTCCTTGATCGCCAGCGCCAAGTGCTTCGATCTCAGCTTCGCTCGTGCCATTGCTGCGATATTCCAAAGCACGATCAACGCCTTGGGCAATATCAGGGCTTTGGCTGGCCACAGCAATTTGCACACCGCAGGTGTTGCCATCGAACCCTTTGCTGCTATCATCAAACCCAATATCGTTCACAACTTGACGTACGAGTTTGTCGAAGTCAACAAAAGCGGTTGTGGTTATTTCACCGAGTAATAAAACGAAACCTGTTTTTACGGCCGTTTCACAGGCTACCCGTGCTTGTGGATCTTTTTCCAATAACGCATCCAAAACTGCATCACTGATTTGATCACACATTTTATCGGGATGACCTTCTGTTACCGATTCAGATGTAAACAGCAAACTTGGTGCTGTCATAAAAGTGCTAGACATTTCATAACCTCCATGGTTGAAACCCTATTTTGGGAATAAAAAAAAGCCTCTTGCTGTGGGCAAGAGGCTACTAGTTGAATACACACCTCTTATCTTTCAGCATTCACTGACGGAATTAGCACCTTCCCAAAATTTCGGGGGTTGCTGCAGTTTCGTAGGGCCGTTCCCTCCACTGCTCCAGATAAGTTTGTCAATTAAAAATCAAAAAATTTCAAGATGAGTATACCGAATCACTTTGTGGTGTCAAGCAATTAGGCTGACACTCATCTTTTTCTATGAAATATGCGTTGTCATGAAGACCAAACTGCATTTCCATCATTGTCTCGCGTAAAGATCATTGTGCCATTATCTTCAACAATTGTTTCAACATGAACAGGCCGTCCCCAAATGGTAAATAAGTTATTAAGGGTTGCTTCCAAATAGGGCCGATCGAGATCGATACCTTCATGTTGATGAAGCAAATACAACTCCCCGCGATTACCATAATTAGCATCAACGACATCAATGATGGGTTGCCCAAAGTTTGTGAGTTGGAAGAGGAGTTTCCGTTTAATCTCTGCAAATTGGCGACTAGCAATTTCGTATTCTTCTTTGTGATTATTATAAGCAAAGGTAAACATCTTATGTTCGCGTGCAAACTCTTCTGTAAGAAAGGCATCAATAAAGCCAACATCATTGTAAATGCGCCGCACTTCAAATGCTTTATCCATACCTTGTCCTAACTGCTTGTCCCAATTTTGTTTTTGCTCTAAATCACGGCAAAGCTCGTACTCAGTACCAAAGGCACCTCGGTTCCACCGATCTTCAATATCGAGAAAAAGCTCGTATCCCAATCGGTATGGATTGAGCCGCCCCGGATGGGCCGCAACAGTGCCAGAATGATGATCAGCATAATCGATAATCTCTTCTGGCTCTAGCATATGGTTGGTCATAATGCGCGTGTGCCAAAAGACAGCCCATCCTTCATTCATGATTTTGGTCTGTCGTTGTGGCGCAAAATAGTAAGATTCTTCGCGCACAATGCCTAAAATATCACGCTGCCAATTTTCTAACGGGGCAAATTGAGCTAAAAACAAAAGAATATCCCGTTCAGGTTGCGCAGGAAATTTCTTTTGTTGTTTTTGTGCATCTTCTAATTTCTTTTGTTGTTGGGCTAAAAATTCAGGGGGATTGATGTAGTCATCCATGTAATCTTTGGCGCTTATTTTTTTTACACCAGGTGCTTCTGATTCAGGATTAAAATCTACATGTCGTTGAATGCCGGGAGCATGAACATCAATTAGGTTGTCTAAAGACAAACAGGCATCGAGAAAGTTTTCAACGGTTTCGTGTCCATAACGATTAATATAATTGCGTACACGTGCGGCATGATTGGCCATTTCGTCTAACATTTTGCGGTTCGTGTGGCTAAACCAGTAGTTGTTGGTGAAGAAATCGGCATGACCGCAAACGTGGGCAATCACTAATTTTTGGTCAACCATTAAATTACTGGTCAGTAAATAGGCAATAATTGGCTCGGTGTTGATCACCATCTCGTAAATACGATGCAAGCCATAAGCATAGCTTTTAGAAAGACGATCATACTCCATACCAAAACGCCAATGTGGATAACGTACGGGGAAGCCATCATAGGCAGCAAGCAGGTTAACGGTTTTGTAATCGACCATTTCGTAACGGACTTCAGGAAAGGTGAGTCCATAGTCGAAGGCAATCGCTTCTATCTCGCGTTGTAGTTCAGCAAGTTCGCCTGTGATTAACATATTAATACCCTTTGCCTAAGAATGCCTTGATGGCTTCGAAAATGCCTTCGCGGTCGTTGATTTTGGTACCGATTAATTTTTCATCTTCTATGCTGTCGATCGTTTCCATGAACATACGGCCGTATCCACCAGGAACCTGCCCATAGCCGAACAAATTCACATGGGGAATAAGCGTATCAGTTAACAACTCCCGACAAACCTTGTCATCGTTGCCCCCAAAATTTTCCCCATCTGAAAAATGAAAGGCATACATATTCCATTCCGCAGGATCATACTCTTCTGTCATCAACTTTTTGCACAAATCATAGGCAGAAGAAATACGTGTACCACCACTTTCACGGAGATGATAAAAGGTGTGTTGATCAACTTCTTTAGCAGCCGCATCATGGACAATGTAACGTGTCGTTAAGCTTTTATAGTTGGCACGCAGCCATGTATCAATCCAGAAGGCGGTGAGGCGAACTAACTCTTTTTTGTGCTTAGTCATACTGCCCGACACATCCATCATATAGAAGATAACTGCGTTATTTTGTGGTTGCGGATGAATACTCCACGAGCGGTAACGCACATCATCGCGAATGGGAATGACGGCGGGGCGGGAAGGATCATAAACGCCAGCCGCGAGCTGTCGTTTGAGCGCGGCTCGATAAGTACGTTTGAACGAGCGTAAACTTTCTGGCCCAACGCGGCGAATACCTGTGTACTTAACTTTGCCACCTTC